>DATACV010000490.1:0-5012 GCA_036258875.1 Rubrobacteraceae bacterium | reverse complement strand
CTCGCACCCGGTCCTGGTCCAGCCGCGCGAGGGCGTGGAGTTCGAGGTCCCGAACGCGACGACCATCGTCGTGCGCGGGATAGACAAGCAGCGGGTCGGCCAGATGGCCGCCGAGATCCGTCGCGTCAGGCCGCCCGAGCCCTACAAGGGCAAGGGCATCCGCTACAGCGACGAGCAGATCCGGCGCAAGGTCGGCAAGGCCGGCTAGGAGGTCGAGGATGTCAGTAGTCCAGCAGAAGCGGTTGCACCGGGAGAAGCGCCGCAAGCGCGTCAGGCGCAAGGTGGCCGGGACGGCACAGCGCCCCCGGCTCTCGGTGTACCGCTCGAACGTCCACATCTACGCCCAGCTCGTAGACGACGACGCGGGCCACACCCTGGCGGCGGCCGACTCGCGCGAGATAGGCGAGGCCGAGGACCGCAAGGAGGCGGCGCGCAAGGTCGGGGAGCTGATCGCGAGCCGCGCCTCCGGGGCCGGGATAGAGACCGTGGTCTTCGACCGCGGCGGCAACAAGTACCACGGCCGGATCGCGGCGCTCGCCGAGGGCGCCCGCTCCGGCGGACTGAAGCTTTAGGAGGAAGTGACTTTGGGACGACCGAGGACAGGTCAGAGCAGGGGCCAGGGCCCCTCAGGCGCGAGCGCCGGGAACCCCCGCGGCGGGGGCAGCACGACCCGCGAGCGCGATTCTCGCGGCCCCAGGCCGCGCGACCGCGGAAGAGGAGATAGCGAGTTCCAGGACAGGGTGGTCGAGATCCGGCGCGTCGCGAAGGTCGTCAAGGGCGGCCGGCGCTTCAACTTCAGCGCCCTCGTCGTCGTCGGCGACGGCAACGGGAGGGTAGGCGTGGGCCTCGGCAAGGCCAACACGGTCCCCGCTGCCATAGGCAAGGGCCAGGACCGCGCCAAGGCGAACATGTTCCAGGTGCCGATGCGCAACACCACCATCCCGCACGAGGTTCTGGGCAAGTTCGAGAGCTCCTCGGTGATGCTCAAGCCAGCCTCCGAGGGTACGGGCGTGATCGCGGGCGGCGCAGTCCGGGCCGTCATGGAGCTCGCCGGCATAAGGGACGTGCTCACGAAGGCTCTGGGCTCGACGACGGCGGTGAACCTGGTTCAGGCGACTGTGGAAGGTCTCAAGAAGCTCCGCTCCAAGGCCGACATCGAGCAGACGCGGGGGGTGAAGATCACGCTATGAGCCCGCTGAAGGTTACGCAGGTCAAGAGCGTCATAGGCTCGAAGGGGGATCTCAAGCGCACGGTGCGCGCCCTGGGGCTCAAGCGCATCCGGGACACCAGGGTGCACGACGACACGCCCCAGATCCGGGGGATGCTCCACAAGGTGCGCCACCTGGTGCGGGTAGAGGAGGTCGGATGAGGCTTAACGAACTCTCGCCGGCGCCGGGCTCGAAGAAGGCGCGCAAGCGCGTCGGGCGCGGCACCGGGAGCGGGCACGGCAAGACGAGCGGCCGCGGCCACAAGGGCGCGGGCGCCCGCTCGGGCGCGAAGGCGCACTCCACCTACGAGGGCGGCCAGATGCCCCTGCAGCGCAGGCTGCCGCGCCTCAAGGGGGAGGCGCGCGGCAGGCACACGGTCGCCAGGCCTACCCTCTACGCCGCGGTGAATCTGGCGGAACTCGCGGACCTCTCCGGTGATACGATAGGCCCCGAAGAGCTGCGGGCCGCCGGGCTGGTGAGGAAGAAGGCCGAGCTCGTCAAGATCCTCGGGTACGGGGAGATCGGGCGCGCCGTCACCGTCAGGGCGCACGCCTTCTCTGGGTCGGCTAAAGCGAAGATAGAGGCGGCCGGCGGGAACGCCGAGGTACTGGAGGGGTAGATGCTGGGATCCCTAGCCAACGCCTGGAAGGTTCCCGAGCTACGCACGAGGCTGATGTTCACGGCCGCCCTCCTCGCCGCGTACCGGCTCGGGGCGTTCGTGCCCCTGCCTGGCATCAGCCGCGAGGCCCTGGCGACGGGCATCCAGACCGGGCAGAACGCCATAACCGGCCTCTTCGGGGTCTTCACCGGCGGGGCGTTCAACAACCTCTCCGTCTTCTCGCTGGGGATCATGCCCTACATAACGGCCGCGATCGTGATGCAGCTGATGACGGTAGCCGTGCCGCGCCTGCAGGAGCTGGCGAGGGAGGGCGAGCAGGGGCAGCAGAAGATCACGCAGTACACCCGCTACTTCACGCTCGTGCTGGCCTTTGTCCAGTCCATAGCGATGGTCCTCTTCTTCCGCTCGGCGCAGGCCGGCGGCGTGCTCGCGGGCGGGAGCCCCATCGACTTCTTCCTGGTCATCGTCACCCTGACGACCGGGGTCATGCTCACGATGTGGCTCGGCGAGCTCATAAGCCAGCACGGGCTCGGGAACGGCATCTCGCTCATCATCACGGCCTCGATCCTCTCGCAGGCGCCCAACGCGATCCGGGCCCTCCTGGAGGACGGCAGCGTGCTCACGATCGTCATCCTCGCGCTCCTCGCGATCCTCATAGTCGCGGCGATAGTCTTCGTCAACGAGGGTCAGCGGCGGGTGCCCATAACCTACGCCAAGCAGCAGGTCGGGCGCCGGATGAGCCGCGGCGGCACTACGTACCTTCCCTTGAAGGTCAACATGGCAGGGGTCATCCCGATCATCTTCGCCTCCTCGCTCCTGATCTTCCCGGTAGTGCTCGGCCAGCTCTTCGCCGGGGGTAACCAGGACTCGATCCTGGGTATGGTCGCGGCGTTCTTCGCGCCGGGGAACGCGCCGTACCTGATCCTCTACGCGGTCCTCATCGTGATGTTCACCTACTTCTACACGGCTGTGCAGTTCAACCCGATAGAGCACGCCGACAACCTGAAGAAGACCGGAGGTTACGTCCCCGGCATCCGGCCCGGCCAGCCGACCGCTGTCTACCTCAACAACGTGCTCACCAGGATCACCCTCTTCGGCGCGTTCTTCCTCGCCGCCGTCGCGGTGCTGCCGTACCTGATCACGGGGATCATGAACCTGCCGCAGTCGATCTTCCTGGGGGGGACCTCGATGCTGATCGTGGTGGGCGTCTCCCTCGACACGGTCAGGCAGCTCGAGAGCCAGCTGATGATGCGCAACTACGAGGGGTTCTTGAGGCGGCGATGAGGATAGTGCTACTCGGCCCCCAGGGGGCCGGCAAGGGGACGCAGGCGCAGCGCATCTCGCGCGAGACGGGGGCGAAGCACATCTCGACGGGCGACCTGGTGCGTGCCGAGATCAAGTCCGGCTCGGAGCTCGGGCAGACCATAAAGGACTACAACGACCGCGGGGACCTGGTCCCGGACGAGATCATCGTCGAGATGATGAAGCCCTACCTTGACGAGGCGGACTCCTGGATCCTGGACGGGTTCCCCCGCAACGGGTCCCAGGCCGAGGCCCTCGACAAGATGCTCGCCGAGATAAGCGCCGGGCTCGACGCCGCGGTGGCCCTCGAGGCCCCCGACGACCTGCTGGTCGAGCGCCTCTCGGGCCGCCGCACCAGCGAGGCGACGGGCAACATCTACCACGTCGAGTACGACCCGCCGCCGGGGGACCCCGAGGAGGACCCGGGGCCCTTCGTCCAGCGCGAGGACGACAGGGAGGAGGCGATCCGGCACCGCCTGAAGATCTACCACGAGCAGACCGAGCCCCTCAAACACTACTACGCCGACAGGGGGATCCTCGTGCAGGTTGACGCCACGCAGCCCATCTCCGAGGTCACGGCGGACATCCGCGAGGGCGTCGAAGGAGCGGGAGGCAGGGCTTGATCGTCCGCAAGAGCCGGGCCGAGCTGGAGGCGATGCGCGAAGGGGGGCGTATCACCGCCGCCTGCCTCAGGATGCTCGCCGGGAGCGTCCGCCCGGGCGTCACCACCCGTGAGCTCGACTCCTTAGCCGAGGACTTTATCCACGACCACGGCGGCAGGCCCGAGTTCAAAGGCTACCAGGGCTTCCCGGCCTCGATCTGCGCCTCGCCGAACGCCATGATCGTGCACGGCATCCCCGGCCCCTACCGCCTGAAGGAGGGGGACATCATCTCCCTGGACGTCGGCGTCCGCTACGAGGGCTTCGTGACCGACTCCGCCACCACCGTTCCGGTAGGCGGGGTCCCCCGCGAGACGATGAGGCTCCTGGAGACGACCCGGCGCTGCCTGGAGGCGGCCACCGCGCAGGCGCGCGCCGGCAACCACCTCGGGGACATCGGCAACGCCATACAGGAGCTGGCCGAGTCGAGGGGCTACGGGGTAGTGCGAGATCTCGTCTCCCACGGGGTCGGGCGCAAGATGCACGAGGACCCCCAGATCCCCAACTACGGACGTCCCGGCACCGGGCCGCGCCTCCTCCCCGGGATGACCTTCGCCATAGAGCCCATGATCACGCTCGGGAGCTACGACATACGCCTGAGCGAGTGGGACGGGTGGTCGATCTACACCGCGGACGGCTCGCTCTCGGCTCACTTCGAACATACAGTGGCCGTAACCGAGAACGGGCCGTGGGTGCTGACCGAGAACGGCGGTGAGAGCGGGTGAAACGCGGCTGTTCGGGGTGTGAGGAGCGGGGCAGGCGTGATAACATATCCGTTTGGCTCCAGCCATCTTGTAACCGTTCGAGATAGGAGGTCCTTGGCCAAAGAAGACGTCATAGAGGTCGAAGGCACCGTCACCGAGGCGTTGCCCAACACGCAGTTTCGGGTCGAGCTCGAGAGCGGGCACAACGTGCTCGCGCACATCTCGGGCAAGATGAGGATGAACTACATCCGGATACTGCCGGGCGACAGGGTGAAGGTGGAGTTGAGCCCCTACGACTTGAGCCGGGGACGCATCACCTACAGGTTCAGGACCTAGAGAAGAGATCAGGAGACGACAGAGATGAAAGTGCGAGCGAGCGTGAAGCCGATATGCGAGCGTTGCAAGGTGATAAGGCGGCGCGGGGTGGTGCGGGTCATCTGCACCAACCCCAGGCACAAGCAGAGGCAGGGATAGCATGGCGCGGATAGCGGGCGTAGACCTGCCCAGGGAGAAGAGGGTC
>DATACV010000489.1:0-6189 GCA_036258875.1 Rubrobacteraceae bacterium | reverse complement strand
GAACTGGTCGATCATGGGCTGCGCGACGTTGGCGAAGTCCCCGTACTGGGCCTCCCAGAGGGTGAGGGCGTCGCGCGCGTTCACCGAGTAGCCGTACTCGAAGCCCATGACGGCTATCTCCGAGAGCGGGCTGTTGTACACGGCGAAGGAGGCCCGCGCCTGCGGGATGTTCTGCAGCGGCACGTAGCGCTCCCCCGTCTCCACGTCGTAGAGCGCCGCGTGGCGCTGGGAGAACGTCCCCCGCACCGTGTCCTGGCCGGTGAGCCTTATGGGGACGCCGTCCTCCAGCAGGGAGGCGAAGGCGAGCGCCTCGGCGTGCGCCCAGTCTATCCCGCTCTCGTCGTCCAGCTCGCCGCGGGTCTTCTGGAAGAGCCGCTCGAGCTTCTGGTTCGGCGTGAAGCCCTCGGGGCGCTCGAGCATCGCCGCGTTCAGCTCCTCGAGCCTCCCGGCGGGGACCGCCGTCTCGGGGATCTCGACCAGCGGCGTGTGCGGCTCGTCGGTAGCGACGTCCTCCTCCTCGATCCCCTCGGTTGGCTTCTTCTGGATCTCCTGCATCTTCGAGAGGGTCTCGCGGACCATCTCGTCGGCCTCGCCCTCCTCGATGATGCCCCGCTCCTCGAGCTCTCTGGCCCAGATCTCGCGCACGGTGGGGTGGTCGCGGATGATCTCGTACATCTTCGGCTGGGTGTAGGCGGGCTCGTCGCCCTCGTTGTGGCCGAAGCGCCTGTAGCCGATGAGGTCGATCATGAAGTCCTTGCCGAACTTCTCGCGGTAGGCGTAGGCCATCCTCACGGCCCCCATGCACGCCTCGGGGTCGTCGGCGTTGACGTGGACTACCGGGATCTCGAACCCCTTGGCCAGGTCGCTCGCGTAGGTGGTCGAGCGGGCGTCGCTCCTCTGGGTCGTGAACCCTAGCTGGTTGTTGGTGATGATGTGGATGGTGCCGCCTGTGGTGTAGCCGGGCAGGCGGCTCAGGTTCAGGGTCTCGGCCGAGACGCCCTCGCCGGGGAAGGCAGCGTCCCCGTGCAGCAGTATCGGCAGCGAGGCCTCCGGATCGCGGCGCGGCTCGCCCCTCTCGTCGCGCTTCTCCTGGGCCGCGCGGGCCATCCCCTCGACCACCGGGTTGACGTGCTCGAGGTGGCTCGGGTTGGGCGCCAGGTTTATGAGGACCTCCTGGTCGGCCTCCTCCTCGCTCAGCTGCCAGCCCCTGATGCCGAGGTGGTACTTCACGTCCCCGACCCAGGCCCCGCCAGGGCTGTCCGCGGCCGAGGGGGACTCGCCCCGCTCAGGCTGCTGGAACTCGCCGAAGATCTTCCTGTACGGCTTGTCCAGCACGTGCGCCAGCACGTTCAGGCGTCCCCGGTGCGCCATCCCCATTACCACCTCGGGCGTCCCCGCGTTGGCGGCGGACTGCACCAGGTAGTTGAGCATCGGCACTACCATGTCGTTGCCCTCGACCGAGAACCGCTTCTGCCCGAGGAAGGTCTTGTGCAGGAACTTCTCGAGGGTGTCAACCTGCGTGAGCCGCCTGAGGAGCCCTTTAGCGTCCGTGTCGCTCATGGTCCCGCCGAAACGCTCGGACTCCACGGCCTCGCGCAGCCAGAACCGCTCCTCGGGCGCGTGGACGTGCCCGAAGTCGTACCCTGTGGACTTGCAGTACAGGCGCCGCAGCTCGTCCGCGGCCTCCTTGGCGTTCGAGGTGCGCTCCGCGACGGGACCGCCAATGATCAGGGTCGGCAGGTCCTCGAGGTCCTCCTCGCTTATGCGGTAGAAGGAGGGGTCGAGCGTGGGGTCCCCCGGCGGCTCGCTCCCGAGCGGGTCCAGCCTGGCCGCCATGTGCCCGAAGTCCCGGATGTGCCGGATGAACTTCGAGGCCCCGACGTCCTTCTCCACGTCGGCTGCCACCGGCGCACCCGAGGCGGACGCGCGCCCGTTGGCCCGCGGCGGGCTCCATGTCTCGAAGAACTCGCGGGTCCGCTGGTCTACGGAGTCAGGGTCCTCCCTGTACCTCTCGTAGAGTTCTAGCACGTAGCCGAGGTTCGGCCCGTAGAACTGGCTCTCGGTCTGTCTCTGCAACAGGATCACACCCTCACGTAACTGTTCTCTTCCGCCGTCATCCCCAAGCGGCGCAAGAGCAGGCGCACCCTCCGGCGCGCGCCTCCCCAGGACGTCGTTCTTGGGGGCGATTTAAACATTCTGATCTTCCTTATGATACCCCACATACCAGCATCGGTCTTACCCGATACGCGACCCAGGCAAGCCTACTCGCCCAGGCCTACGAGCGCGGCCCTCAGCTCGTCGGCCATGCCGCCGTGGCCGTACTTCTCGGCCTGCCCGATCCCCCTCTCGTACGCCGTTCGCGCCTCGTCCTTGCGCCCCAGGCGTCCAAGTACCTCGCCGAGCCTGCCCCAGGCGTTCCCCTCGTCCTCGTGCGTCGCGACGTAGCGCTCCAGCACAGCCGCCTCGTCTTCGTAGCGCTCGGCCTTGCCGTACTCGTTGGCCAGAGCCAGGAGCCCGGTCGGGTTGTCCGGGTTGTCCGCCAGCATCCGCTCGAAGTAGTCGATCCTGTCCATCACGCCTCCCTCCGGTCGGCGGCACGCCGCCAGGCTTCGCCTGGCAGCTTATCAGCACGCTCCGGCTGACGCCTCCGCTTGTCAGCCCGCCCGCTTCGCGGGCTATCAGCTAGCAGCTTTCAGCGAGGCGTCCGTGGCCGCGCACCCTCACGCCATCCGAGCGCTCGCGCAAGGCGCGTCGGGTAAAGGCACGAACGCAAAGAAGCTGATGGCTGAGAGCGAGGGCCTTTGCCAAAGGTCCGAAGCGGGCTGAGAGTGGAAGCCGAAGGCTGGAGCGTGCTGAGAGCCTGCGAAGCAGGCGTGCTTTACTATAAGTCACCATGGGAGAGCAGAGACGCTTCGAGACGCGGGCCGTCCACTCGGGCGAGCGCAGGGGCGGCCGGGAGGAGAACGGGAACTTCTCCCCGATCTCGACTCCCATCTACGCCTCGACTACCTTCTCCCACGCCGACGTAGAGACCACCGACCGCATCCTGGGCGGCGAGGAGCGGGGCTACAGCTACGCCCGCTACGACAACCCGACGGTGGTTGCCTTCGAGGAGGCGCTGTCCTCGCTCGAGGCCCCCCGCGGCGGCGTCAGGGCCTTCGCCTTCGCCTCAGGGATGTCCGCGATGCACGCCGCCCTGACGGCGGCCGAGCTCGGCCCCGGGGCGACGGTGCTGGCGGCCGAGCAGCTCTACGGCTCGACGGCCACGCTCCTCGTCCAGATCTTCGGCGCTTTAGGCGTCGAGGTGCGCTTCGTGGACGCCTACGACCTCGGGGCGGTGGAGAAGAAGGTGGCGAGCCTGAAGCCCCGCGCCGTCGTCATCGAGACGATCTCCAACCCCCTCCTGAGGGTCGCGGATACCGAGGGTTTAGCCGGGATCGTCCGCGCGGGCGGAGCGGCGCTCGTGGTGGACAACACCTTCGGCACCCCCTGCCTGCAGCGCCCGCTGGAGCTGGGCGCCGACCTGGTGGTCCACAGCGCCACCAAGTACCTCTCGGGCCACGGCGACCTCACAGCCGGGGTCGTCGCCGCGGGTCCCCCCTACGACGCGGCGCTGGAGAGCATCCGCAAGCTCGTCGGCGGGACTCTGGGCACCTTCGAGGCCTGGCTCGCGCACCGCGGCCTCAAGACCTTGCCGCTGAGGATGGGCCGCCAGTGCGAGAACGCGAAGCTGATCTCCGACTATCTCGCCGCGCACCCCAAGGTGGCGAAGGTCCACCACCCGGCGCTCCCGGAGCACCCGGATCACGAGGTCGCCCGCCGCGCGCTCTCGGACAGCGGGGGGCTCGTCTCCTTCGAGCTGGAGACCGAGGGGAGGGAGGCCGCCTTCGCGTTCCTGAACGCGCTCGAGCTCTGCGTCAAGGCCCCGAGCCTCGGGGACATCTACACCCTGGCGATACACCCCGCCACCTCCTCGCACCGCGAGCTCTCGCCCTCGCGCCGCGAGCGGCTGGGGGTGAGGGAGAACCTGATCCGGCTCTCCGTGGGCATCGAGCACCCGCAGGACATAATCTCCGACCTGGAGACGGCCCTCGGCCGCATCTAGCTCGCCCGCTTCGCGGGCTCTCAGCACGGCGTGCGTGGCCGCGGCCCGCCGCGCCATCCGAGCGCTGACGCAAGGCGGGTCGGGGAAAGGCTAGTGAGGGAAGAAGCTGAGAGCGAGGCCCGGCTGCAAGCCGGGCCGAAGCGTGCTGACGAGCGGAGGCCGCTAGGCCGGAGCGGGCTGAAAGCTGCCCGGCTTCGCCGGGCGGCGTGCTAACTGGAAAATCGTGCGGCAAGCTGAGAAAGTATCCCCTGGGAAAGGGGAAACTACAGAGGAGGAGATCGCCGCGATGCCGCAGACCCACTACTTTCCGGAGGACAGGGTCCACTACGTCTGGGACAACGAGCTCGACCCAGTGCTCACGGTCGCGCCCGGCGACACAGTCGTCTACCACACCCGCGAGGTGAGCGACGGCCAGATCACGCCCGACTCCACGGCCGAGGCCATCGCCAACTTCGACTGGAGCCGTGTCTACCCGCTCGCAGGCCCCGTCGCCATCGAAGGGGCGGAGCCCGGCGACGCCGTCGAGGTAGAGGTGCTCGACATCCACACCGAAGGGTGGGGGTACAGCCTCGTAATCCCCGGCTTCGGGTTGCTGGCCGAAGATTTCACGGAGCCCTACATCAAGGTCTTCGACCTCTCTCCCGGCGACTACACCGTCTTCACTGACGGCATAACGATCCCCATAGAGCCGTTTTTCGGGACCATGGGCGTAAACCCCGGCAACCCCGAGAAGCCGGCCATCATGCCCCCCGGCCCCTTCGGCGGCAACATGGACACGCGCCACCTCACGCAGGGGAGCCGCCTCTTCCTCCCTGTGCACGTCCCGAACGCCCTCTTCTCGGTAGGGGACGCCCACGCCGCCCAGGGCGACGGCGAGGTCTGCGTGACCGGCATAGAGTGCCCGATGTACGCGGCGCTGCGCTTCGATTTGCACAAGGGTCGCAACCTCCCCGCCCCTCAGTTCGCCACCCCGGGACCCCTGACCCCCAAGGTCGAGGGTGCAGGCTGGTACGCCACGATGGGGGTGAATTCCGACCTCATGCAGGCTGCCAAGGACTCGCTGCGCGCGATGGTCGAGCACATGAGCACCACGTACCACCTCGAGCCCGTCGAGGCCTACGTCCTCGCGAGCCTCGTGGTGGACCTCAAGATCAGCGAGATAGTGGACCAGCCCAACTGGATAGTCTCCTGCTACCTGCCGCTGGCCATCTTCGGGTAGAGAAGACGCCCCGGTGCACGTCGTCCTCCTGGGCGACTCGATCTTCGACAACGCCGCCTACACGGGCGGCGCGCCCGACGTCGTCGGTCTGTTGCGCCGGCGCCTGCCGGACGGGTGGAGGGCGACGCTCGGGGCCGTCGACGGGGGCACTACCGAGAGCGTGCGCGGGCAGTTGCGGCGCCTGCCGCCGGACGCGACGCACCTGGTCGTCAGCGCCGGCGGCAACGACGCGCTCGGTCACGTCGACTTCCTCGGCGCGCCGGCCGGCTCCACCGCCGAAGCGCTCCTCGGCCTCTCCGACATCGCCGCCGGGTTCGAGCGCCGATACCACGCCATGCTGGCGGAGGCGCTCGCGCGCGGGCTGCCTACGGCTATCTGCACCATCTACTACCCCCGCTTCCCCGAACCTACCCTCCAAAAGGTCGCGGTAACGGCCCTGGCGGTGTTCAACGACTGCATAATCCGCGCCGCCTTCGCCCACGGGCTGCCCCTGCTCGACCTGCGATCCGTCTGCACGGAGGAGGCCGACTACGCCGATCCCATCGAGCCCTCCGCCCGGGGCGGAGAGAAGATCGCGCGCGCTATCGCGGGGATGCTGGAAGCCGGCTTCGAGGGCGACAGGACGGAGGTGTTCTAGCACGCTACGCCCTCTTCGAGGGCTCCGCTTGTCAGCACGGCGCTTCGCGCCTTGTCAGCACGCATCGGGCCTTTTCAAGGCCCTCGCTCGTCAGCACGCTCAGGCCAACGCCTTCGCTTGTCAGCGAGGCGTCTGCGGCCGCGGTCAGGCACGCTATCCGAAGCGCGGCCGCGCAAGGAGCATCGGGGAAGGTCCCAAAGAGGAGAAGCTGAGAGCGAGGCCAGGCGA
>DATACV010000488.1:0-12514 GCA_036258875.1 Rubrobacteraceae bacterium | reverse complement strand
CGTGGACGTGACGGGGGGCGTCCTCTGTTACCTCGTCGCCCGGCGGTTAGGCGGGGCGTTCGGGACCTACCTCGCCTCGCTGCTGTACGCCCTCTACACAGCTGCGGGCGTGGGCGTCGTCCTCACCGTCGTCGCCGGGCTGCCTTACCTCGCGTCCTTCGCCTCGGTCGCCGTCTCGGAAGCCGTGCTGCTCCTCGCCGGGAACGCTCTCCTGGTGCGGCGGATCTAGCGGGCGCCAGGGCCGGGTACCACGCCTGGAGCCTGCGGCCCCGCCGACGACCGGGGCGAGGGTTTTTCTAGTACCCTCTGTCCGTGGAAAGGCGGCATCGCTCCCGGCGAACGACTAGCGAAGCGGCGGGCTGGCTCTGACGGCGCTCAACGTACTACTGCCGCTGGCGCTCGCCCTGCTCGCTGCTCCCGCCGTCCTGCTCGCCGGGGCCTCGAAGGCCGCCTACGCGGCCCCGCTGGGCGCGGCCTTCGCCGCCCTCGCCTTCCTGGGGACGTCGTGGGGGTACCTGTCGGGCGGGGGTACCGTGGACGTCGCCTGGGTGCCGAGCTGGGAGGTGCGCCTTGCCCTATCGCTCGACGGGCTCGCCGCCCTGTACGCCCTGCTGGCCACCGGGATCGGCTTCGCGGTTCTGGTCTACTCCTCGCGCTACCTGCCGCTCCACCTGGAGCACGAGGGACGTCCCGGGTCGGACGCCCCGCGCTTCTACTTCTTCGTGCTCCTGTTCATGGGCTCGATGGTCGGCTTGGCCATGGCGCAGGACCTGATCCTCGTGTTCGTCTTCTGGGACCTCACCTCCATCGCCTCGTACTACCTGATCGGCTACGACGGGCACAAGGGGGAGTCGCGGGCCTCGGCGCTCATGGCCTTGCTCGTCACCGGGATCACGGCGGTCCTACTGCTCGTCGGGGCGCTCCTGCTCTACGCCGAGCACGGGACGTTCTCCGTCCCGGAGCTCGCCCGCATGGTCGAACCGGGCCCGCTGCTCACGGCAGCCGGGTTCCTGATCGTCGTGGCTGGCCTCGCGAAGAGCGCTCAGGCGCCGCTGCACTTCTGGCTGCCGCGGGCGATGGCGGCCCCGACGCCTGTCTCCGCCTACCTCCACTCGGCGGCGATGGTCGCCGCGGGGGTCCTGTTGATCGGCCGAGTGTACCCGCTCTTGCAGAAGAGCGAGCCCCTGCTCGACGCGCTCCTCGTCTTCGGCATAGCCTCGATGGCGGTCGGCGGCGTCCTGGCGCTCACGCGCGACGCCTTGAAGCAGCTCCTCGCCTACTCCACCATCGCCCAGTATGGCTTCGTGGTCACGATGTACGGTCTCGGCGGTCCCTACGGCGCCGGCGGCGCGGCCTACTACGTGATCGTCCACGCCATCGCCAAGAGCGCCCTGTTCCTCACCGCCGGGGCGGTCACGGAGGCGACCGGACAGGACCGCCTTAGCAAGCTCGGAGGACTCAGGGGGTCCATGCCGCTGCTCGCGGTCTCGTCGGGGCTCGCGGCGGCCACGCTCACCTCGCTCCCCCTTACGCTCGGCTTCTTCGCGGACGAGTTCTTCTTCGCCGCCGCGCTCGAGCGCGGACCCGTTCTTGTCGGCCTCGCGGTCGCCTCCGCGGCGACGACGCTTGCCTACACCTGGCGCTTCTGGAGCGGCCTCTTCCTCGGAGAGGTCCGCGCCGTGGCGCGCCGCATACCACGGCTGCTCATCGCGCCGGTAGTGGCGCTCGGGGCCACCGGTCTGATCGGGGGCTTCTTCACGGGGCCCTTCGAGGGGCTGGCCGAGGCTGCGGGCGAGGTCTCCCTAGCCGCCCCGACGCCCCTGGACGCCACGTACCACCCCGAGATCCTCCCGGAGTACGTCATGGCGGCGGGGGCCTACGCCCTGGGCACGGTGTTCATCCTCACGCGTCCGGTCTGGACGCGTGCTGCGCTGGGGGTGAGCAAGCTCGGGAAGATCGCGGGTCCCGAGCGGGTGTACGGGCTGGTAGTACACCGTCTCAACCTCTTCTCGGATTTCGTGCACCGGTTGGAGATCCGGAACCTAAGGGGCCGCGTCGCGGCGGTGCTCTTGCCGACCGCCGTGCTGGTAGGTGCGTCCGTGCTGGCGACGCCCACGTCCGGCGCGTACCACGTGGGTCCTCTGCGGGTCGAGGAGGCTCCGTTGATACTGGTGATGCTGGCGGTGGCGGTGGCCGCGATCACGACGACCTTCACGCGCCGCCACGTTACGCTGGCGCTGGTGCTCTCCAGCGCGGGCTTCGCGCTGGCGGTAGCCTACGCCTTCTACGGGGCGCCGAGCGTGACGCTCGTGGCGGTCCTTGTCGAGACGCTGCTGACGGTGCTGCTCGTCGCCACCTTGAAGCTAATCCCTTACGAGGTGCTCCACCGTCAGGCGGAGCTGCCGCTAGCGAGGACCAGACGCGACGTTTTCGTCTCGGTGGCCGCGGGCGCTTTCGCCTTCGTGGTCGTCTGGGGGGCGCTCTCTCAACCGCCGGCCGGGCAGACCGTCGCCGAGGACCACGTTCGGCTCGCCCCGCAGGCGCAAGCCAAGAACGTGGTGACGGCCATCCTGGCGGACTTCCGCGGGCTGGACACTCTGGGCGAGATCACCGTCATAGCCCTGGTCCTGCTCGGGGTGGGGACGCTGCTCGGAGGGGTGAGGCCGGAAGCCCTCCCGGCCGACAGCGGGCCGCCCGGCACGAGCGGGTCCACGCGGCCGGCAGCGCGTGCCGTGACGCAGGAGGTGGCGAGGCTGCTCTACCTGCCGACGCTCGTCGTCGCCGCGGCGATCCTCGTCAAGGGCTTCGTCCAGACCGGCGACGGCTTCTCCGCCGGGGTGGTCGGCGCTCTGGGGGTGTTGCTCCGGTACCTCGCCTTCGGACACGAGGAGGCGAAGAGGCTTCCGCCGGTGCGCCACGCAACGGCGATCGCGTTCTCGGGGTTGCTCGTGGCTCTGGGCGTCGCCGCGTTCCCGCTCTTCGCGGGGGAAGCGGTCCTGACCCACAGCCCGCCGCCCGGAACGGAGCCCGTGCACCTGGGAACCCTCGAGCTGATGACCGCGGTCCTCTTCGACTTCGGTGTCTTCCTGCTGGTCTTCGGCTTCGCGGTGGGGGCCTCATCGTTCTTCGCCCGCGCCAGCGAGGCTTCGGGAGCCTGGGGAGACGGGCCACGGTGACCCTCTTCTCCGCGCTCGTGGTCTCGGTGGTCTTCGCCTCGGGGACGTTCCTTCTCCTGCAGCGTGACCTCCTGCGTACGGTCGTCGGCATAGTCCTCATCTCCAACTCCGCCACGCTGTTCATAGTCTCCGCCGGGTTGACGCGCGGCGCGGCCCCGATCTACCCGCTCCCGGAGGACGGTGGGGTGAGCGACCCGCTGGTCCAGGGGATGGCTCTGACCGCCCTCATCATCGGGTTCGCCGTCGCCGCCCTGCTCCTGGCTATGGTCTACCGGCTCTACGCCACGCACGGCACCGTCGATGCAGAGGAGATCTCGGACGCCGAGATGCGCGAGGCCGAGGCGCTGGAGCGCGCGGACGACCCCGAGAAGGAGGAGGTGCCCACCGAAGAGCAGGAACCGGAAGAGGAGGAGGCCAGAGCGCGGTGACGGGAGCAGTCCTCCTCGTCCTCCCGATCGGCATCCCCTGGTTGCTCGCCGCCGTTTTGGCCCTCGCTGACGGCCGGAGGCGATGGGTCGGTCTCCTGGCGGCGGCGGGGCTCGGGGCGAGCCTCGTCTCTTTAGGCTTTCTGGCCTCCGCGGTGCTCCGGGAGGGGGCGGTCGAGGTCGTCTCGGGCGGGTGGCCGATAGGCGTGGGGATCTCGCTTCGGGCCGACGCTCTGGGCGTGACCTTCGCCGCCGTCTCCGTCGGGGTGATCCTGGTCTCGACGCTCTACGAGATCTCTTTGGGGGTACGCTGGCGCGTCTTCCCGGCGCTGGTGCTGCTCGTGGCGGCCGGCCTCAACGGACTCTTTCTCACCGGGGACGCCTTCAACTTCTACGTCTTTTTCGAGGTCTCCATGACCGCCTCCTTCGTCCTGGCCGGCTACCGGGAAGAGGACTACCAGGTGAGAGCCGCCTTCCTTTTCGCGGTCATCAACCTGCTCGGGTCGGTGGTCTTCCTCATCGGGATCGCGGCGCTGTACTCGATCACCGGCAGCCTGGACATGGAGACCATCTCCCGGAGGGCGGAAGGGCTGGAGCCGAGCTCGGTGATCGTGATAGCGGCGGTCATCTTCGCGGCGTTCTGCCTGAAGCTCGGGCTCTTCCCGTTCCACTTCTGGCTGCCGGCGGTCTACGTGGGGAGCCACGCGCCCGTGGCCGCCATACTCTCGGGCTCTTTGGCGAACATCGGGAGCTACGGGATCTTGCGCTTCGGGGCGGGCGTCCTGCCGCGGGAGCTCGAGCTCGGGTCGGTCGCGGTGATGGCTCTGGGCGCGGCGAGCATAGTCTACGGGGGGTTGCAGGCGATCTCGCGCCGCGACACCTCGGAGGTCATGGCCTACTCGGCGATCGGGCAGGTCGGCTACATCCTTCTCGCCGTGGGCGTCGGGGCGCCTGTGGGGTACGCGGCGGCCATCCTCTATTCGGTCGTGAACTCCCTGAACAAAGGGGTGGTCTTCCTCGCCGCCGGACTACGCGGGCCGCTGGTCGGCGGGGCCTTCGCCGTCGGGGCGTTCAGCATCGCGGGCGTGCCCCCGGCCGCCGGCTTTGTCGGGAAGATCGCGGTGTTCAAGGCGGCCATCGCGGCGAACCCGACCTTTGCGAGCCTGGCGCTCGTCGCCCTGATATTCGCGGGCAGCGCGCTGTCTTTCCTGTACTCGTTCCAGGTCTACCAGCGCCGTTTCGTGAAGCCCGACCCGAGGGCCCCAGACAAGCCGAGCCCGCGGGCGGCGCGTCTCCTCGTCGCCGCTCTGGCAGCGCTCGTGGTGCTCCTCGGGCTCTGGCCCGAGCCGCTGGTCTACCTGAGCGAGGCGGCGGCAGCCGTCCTTACCGGGGGCTCCGGATGACGCGCTACGTCCTGGCGGTCGCGGCGCTCACCCTGACCTACGCGCTCGCGCTGGCGAGCTTCCATCCCTGGGACCTGCTCTTCGGCGCCACCCTCTCCGCCGCGCTGGTCTTCGCGTCCCGGCGGTTCGTCTTCGACACCGACCCGGGACGGGGTGCCGGTTTTCTCGGGCGCGCGGTGGCCTTTGTGCCGTTCGCCGCCGTCGTTTTCCGGGAGATTGTGGTGGGCACGTGGGAGGTCGCGCTGGTCACGCTCCACCTGCGGCCCCTGGTAAGGCCGGGCATCGTGGCCGTACCCATCGGTGACCGGACGCCGTTCGGGGTGGCGGTCTGGACGCTGGTCACGGGGCTCCCGCCGGGATCCTTTTTCGTGGACGTCGACCGGGGGCGAGGCGTCGCCCTGATCCACCTCCTGGACGCCAGCGACCCCGACGCCTTCCGCCGGGAGCAGGAGGACTTCTACCGCCGTTACCAGAGCAAGGTGTTCCCGTGAGGAGGTCCTGGTGCACGAGATAGTCTTTTACGCGGCCTTCGTGTGGATGACGGTCCTGCTCGTCGTGAGCGCGGCGGCGGTCATCCGTTTGCGCTCGACGGCCGCGCGCATCCTGGCCCTCGACATGCTGACCCTGATACTGGCGGCGCTCCTCATCCTCTACGCCGACGCCAACCGCTCCCCGTACTACATGGACGCGGCGCTCATCCTCTCCTTGCTGGCCTTCATCGCCACCCTCGTACTTGCCCGCTATCACGGCGAAAGGAGGATCTTCTAGTGGCAGCTACGCTAACGTCCGCCCTCCCGTACCTGGCCGACGCCCTCGTCGTCCTGGGGGTGTTCGTCATGACCGTCGGGGTCTACGGCGCGATCCGGATGCCCGACACCTACACCAAGCTGCACGCGATGAGCAAGGCCGTGTTCCTCGGCGTGGTCTCGCTGTGCGCCTCATCGGCGGTGACCGGCGACCCGGCGATAACCTACAGGGCGATGCTCGTCGGGACGTTCCTGCTCGTCACCACCCCCATCTCGGCTTTCGTGATCGCGCGAGCCGCCTACCTGCGCAGGGAGAGGATGGAGGAACCCGGCGCCGTCGACGAATCGGGGAAGGGCTTGCCTCGTTTGTCGTGAGGGTTCGCCCGCATCGCCCGGACGCCTCTATCGAGGGTCGGGAGCACAGGTACAACGGCCGACTCACGAAAAACCTCGCGACCGTAGATCGCCCCGGAAAAGTTCGGGACTGAAAGAGTTCCGCATCGGCGCCTAAAGGACAAGTCCAGCGTGGTCAGACCATTGTGTTCGGGACGCGGATAATGTCTAATGTATCGAGGGAAGCTAAGGGGGAGGGGACCCATGGCTGACGTGGCTAATGGACGACCGGCGGAGACGGAGGCTCCGAGAACCTTCGGGAGCCGGCTGCGGTTCGTGGGACCGGGCCTGATCATGGCGGCGACCGGCGTGGGGGCGGGAGACATGGTCTCCTCGCTCAACGCCGGCACGGTGTACGGTACGATCTTCCTCTGGGCCATCATCGTCGGGGCGCTCGTCAAGTTCTACCTCACCGAGGGCATCGGCCGCTGGTACATGGCTACCGGCTACACCATCCTCAAGGGCTGGCGCTCCCTCGGGCGCTTCGTCAGCGGCTTCTTCGTGGTCTACCTCCTGATCCTGACCTTCGTCTTCGGGGCGGCGGCCATGTCTGCCTCGGCGCTCGCGTTCACCGCGATGTTCCCGATCCTGCCGCTGTGGGCCTGGGCCGTGCTGCACGGCATCTTCGGCTTCCTGGTGTGCATCACAGGCCGCTACAAGCTCTTCGAGCGGGTCATGGAGTTCTTCGTAGCCCTGATGTTCGTTACCATCATCGGCCTGGCGATACTGCTCGCCCCGAACCTCGGTGAGCTTGCCCGCGGGATCGTGCCTACCGCTTTCCCCGAAGGCTCCCTGCTCTCCGTCCTCGCCCTGATCGGCGGGGTGGGCGCGACCTTCACGCTCGCCTCCTACAACTACTGGGTGCGCGAGCACGGCTGGGACACGCCGCCCTGGATCCCGACGATGCGCCTGGACCTGATCGTCGGCTACGCCCTGACCGCCCTGTTCATGGTGGCGATGCTCGTCGTCGGGGCAGAGCTCCTCTTCGCCAGCGGCGAAGGCATAAGCGGCGAGGAGGGGCTCGTGGCGCTCGCCGATCCCATACAGGAGCGCTTCGGCGTCGTCGCCCGCTGGCTCTTCCTCGTCGGCTTCTGGGCCGCCGCAACCAGCTCCATAGTCGGGGCCTGGAACGGCTCAGCCTACCTCTTCGCCGACTCGATACGCACCTCCCGCGACGTGCCGGACGAGCGCGCGGAGGAGTATCTCTCCGAGAAGAGCGTCTACTTCCGGGCGATGCTGGTCTGGATCAGCTTCCCCTCCATGCTGCTCCTCTTCTTCGGCGAACCCGTCCTCCTGATCATCGTCTACGCGGCTCTGGGGGCCCTGTTCCTCCCCTTCCTGGCAATAACCCTCCTCTGGCTCCTGAACTCCAGCCGCGTCGCCCCAGAACACCGCAACGGAATAGTCGCGAACGTGATCCTGGTAGCCTCGGTGCTGCTCTTCGCCTTCCTGGGCGTGCAGGAGATACTCGGTAGCCTCTGAGATAGCCCGCGGGGAGCGCGTCGTCTGCGCGCTCCTCGCCCTGGATAACTCGTCTCTTAACAAAATTTAACACCGTCTTAAAGGAATCTTCGAAATAAGGGGTTCCGCTAGTGCCGGGTGTGGGTAGTATGTTTGCCAACGCTTCCGGGCTGCTTCGCTCTCGGTCCTCGACCGGAGCGCGGCCTGAACGTTTCTACCGCGACATTCTGTCGCACCCCATTACGGCTATCGAGTAGTGCTGTACTACATTGAGTAAACGTCAGGGGAAGGTGAGTAACTATGCGCAGGTCAGTAGGCTCGGCGATAGATCCGGGCGTGTTCTGGATCTCTCTAGGCATCTCCTTGCTGTTCGTGTTGTGGGGTGTGCTCTTCACGGACAACCTGGCCGCGATCGCTTCGGCGGTTCTGGGCTGGTTGATCGCCAGCTTCGGCTGGGTATTCATACTCGCCTCGTTCGGCTTTCTGGCCTTCGTGATCTTTCTGGCCTTTTCGCGCTACGGGAAGATACGGTTGGGGCGCGACGACGACGAGCCGGAGTTCCGGACGGCATCGTGGGTGGCCATGATGTTCAGCGCGGGGATGGGGATCGGGCTGATGTTCTACGGGGTCGCCGAGCCCATCTCGCACCTCACCACTCCCCCGCACGGTCTGGCGAAGGCCGGTACGGAGGGCGCCGCCGAGGTAGCGATGGAGTACTCCTACTTCCACTGGGCCTTCCACCCGTGGGCGATGTACGCTGTGGTGGGTCTCGCCATAGCCTACTTCACCTTCCGCAAGCGCGGGCCGAACCTGATCAGCGCGGCCTTTCGTCCGCTTCTGGGGGACAGGGTCGATGGCCCGGCGGGCAAGACCATAGACATCCTGGCGATCTTCGCCACGCTGTTCGGCTCGGCCACCTCGCTTGGGCTGGGTGCCCTGCAGATCAACGGCGGCCTGAACTACCTGTGGGAGGTGCCCAACTCGGTCACGGTGGCGATAATCATCATCGCCGTCCTGACCGCGGCTTTCGTCGTCTCGGCGGTCACGGGTGTGCACCGCGGGATCCAGTGGCTCTCCAACACGAACATGGTCCTTGCCATCATCCTGGTTCTGTTCCTGTTCGTGCTGGGGCCGACGGTGTTCATCCTCAACACCTTCGTTGAGTCGCTGGGTGGTTACCTGGCGAACCTCGTCACGATGAGCTTCAGGTCGGGAGCCTTCAGCAACGACTCGTGGCTCGCGAGCTGGACCATCTTCTACTGGGCGTGGTGGATCTCCTGGACACCGTTCGTGGGCGCGTTCATAGCCCGCATCTCGAGGGGCCGCACCATCAGGGAGTTCGTCGTCGGAGTGCTCCTGATCCCGAGCGCGGTCAGCTTCGTGTGGTTCGCCGTTCTCGGAGGGACAGCCATCAACCTGGAGCTGAACGGGGTAGGGAACATCGCGGGCGCCGTGGGCGAGGGTCCGGAGGTGGCATTGTTCGCCACGCTGAACCAGTTCCCGCTGGCTGCCGTAATGTCGCTGCTCGCGGTGATACTGGTCGCGCTCTTCTTCATCAGCGGGGCCGATGCCGCTTCGGTGGTGATGGGCATGCTCTCCTCCAGGGGTACCCTGAACCCCGGAGCCCCGATCGTCGTCGTCTGGGGTGTGCTCACGGGCGCCGCCGCGGCGATCTGTCTTCTGGCCGGTGGCCTCGAAGGGCTGCAGACGGCGGCCATAATATCCGCGGCGCCGTTCGTGCTCGTCATGATCGGGCTGTGCTGGTCGATCTTGAAGGAGCTGCGCGCCGAGACGTTGCCCGGTGTGGCGCCGGAGCCGGAGCGGGCGGCAGTCCGTCCGAGTGGCGCCGCCGCGCCGCAACAGACCAGCAGCCTGGACCGCGAACCCGGGAGGTAAAGGGGTGGTGCATCAGGCAGAGATGTGCCTACACGAGCTCTTCGAGGCGCAGGTACACCGCTCGCCGCAAGCGCCTGCCGTCGAGGACGTACGTACCAGGCTCACCTACGAGGAGCTCGATCGGAAGGCGGATCTACTCGCTTCCTATCTCCGGGACGCCGGGGTTCGTCCCGGTGAGCTCGTCGGTGTCTACATGGAACGGCGCGCGGAGTACGTGGTCGCGTGCCTCGCCGCCCTGAAGGCTGGGGGCGCGTACCTCATCCTGGAGCTCGCCTACCCGCCCTCTCTGCTGCTCGACGTCGTCGCCGACGCCGGGCCCCGCGTGATACTGACGCAGGAGCGGTACGCGGAGAACCTGCCCGAGGAGACGGCACGACTGTGTATGGATGAGGGGTGGGAAGAGGAGATAGGGGTCTCGGGGAGCGAAGGTTCGGCGTCCGTCGATCAAGAGAACCTGGCCTTCGTGTCGTACTCGTCCGGGACTACGGGCAAGCCCAAAGGCATCGCGAACCCGCACCGGGCGGCGGTCCGGGCGTACCTGTGGCGCTTCGGGCTCAGCGACTACGGCCCGGGGGACAGGGTGGGGTGCAACGTCTTCTTTATCTGGGAGATGCTGCGGCCGCTGTTGCGCGGCGCGACCACCGTGGTCATCCCCGACGACGTCATCTACGATCCGGTCGCCCTGATCCGGTTCCTGGAGGAGTACGGGATCTCCGAGACCCTCATAACCCCATCCCTGCTGGAGACGGTACTCGACGCGAGCGGACCGGACCTCGCGGACAGGCTATCTTCCCTGCGGGTGCTTTGGTTGAACGGCGAGGTGGTGACCCGCACGCTCGCGCGGCGCGCGCTTAGCCTGCTCCCCGAGACCCGCCTCCTCAACGTGTACAGCTGCAGCGAGACACACGAGGTGGCCGCAGGAGACCTGCGGGAGCTGGTCGAGAGCCCCCATTCAACGTACTGTCCGGTGGGGCGTCCCATGGACTCCGACCGCCTCTACATCCTCGACGAGGAGATGCGCGAGGTGTCTGACGGGGAGGCAGGGGAGCTCTTCGTCGGCGGGGAGTGCCTCGCGCGCGGCTACGTCAACCTGCCGGAGAAGACCGAGGAGAGCTTCCCCGCCGACCCGTTCTCCTCCGAAGACGGGGCCCGGATGTACCGCACCGGGGACAAGGCGCGGGTATTGCCCGACGGCAACCTCGAGATCCTGGGCCGCACGGACTTCATGGTCAAGATCCGCGGCTACAGTGTCGAGCTGGGAGCGGTGGAGGCCGCAGTCGAGGATAACCTCGCGGTCAGGGCCTGCGTCGTGGTCGCCGATGGGGAGGAAGGCACGGACAAGCGCCTCGTCGCCTATCTGGTCCCCGCCTCCGAAGACGAACGCGGGGAACGCTACGCCGGCTGGAACCTCGACCCCAGGACGGGACGCAGTCCGGAGATCCGGCACCACTTGCAGGACAGCCTCCCACACTACGCTATCCCCGCGACCTTCATGGAGGTGGAGGCGCTCCCGCTGCACGAGGTCTCAGGCAAGGTGGACCGCCGACGGCTGCCCGAGCCTCCGGCGCGCGTTACCAGGACTTCCGAACCGGACGAACCGGTCCGCAGGCTCTCCGCTGACGCGCCCCGGTCCGAGAAGGAGAGCCTGCTCGCGCGGGCCTGGGAGGACGTCCTTCGCCTGGATAGAGGCGAGGTGCGGCGCGACGACAACTTCTTCGACCTCGGCGGCCACTCCCTCGCCGCCGCGCAGCTCTCGAGCCGCGTCGAGGACGCTTTCGGGGTGCACGTCACCATGGGCGCCTTCCTCGAAGACCCCACTGTCGGAGGGCTGTGCGACAGGATCGAAGCTCTCCAGCGCAACGGAGACGAACGCCCGTCGCGGCCGGACCTGAGGGCCGAGGCGGTCCTTGACCCGGAGATAGTTCCGGAGCGAGGGGCTGCCCCCGCCTCCCTGCGCGGCGCCCGCGGCGTCTTCCTGACCGGCGCGACTGGATATCTGGGGGCGTTCCTGCTCGACGCGCTGCTGCGGCGGACGGACGCCGAGATCCACTGCCTCGTGCGTCCCCGCGAGGACTCGGATCCCAGGACCACCATCCGGTACAACCTGCGACGCTATGGCCTGTCGAGATCCGAGGACGCTATTCGTCGCGTCGTCCCGGTGGCGGGCGACCTCGGGAAGCCGCTGTTCGGCATGACGGAGGAGGCTGTCGACGAGCTGGCGCGCGAGGTGGACGTGGTGATCCACGCCGGCGCCGTCGTGAACCTGGTCTACCCTTACGGGGCGCTGGCGCCGGTCAACGTGGGCGGGACGCGCGAGGTTCTGCGCCTGGCCTGCATGCATGAGGTCAAGCCGGTGCACCACGTCTCGACCAACGGAATCTTCCCTGCCGGTCACGGTCTGTGCGAGGAAGACGTAGACCTCGACGTCCTGGCGGACGCGCGCGAGGACGGCTACGGCCAGTCCAAGTGGGTCGCCGAGAAGCTGGTGCAGGAGGCCGCCGGGCGCGGGCTGCCGGTGCGCGTGTACCGTCCTGGGAACATCTCCGGGCACAGCGTCACGGGCACCTCCAACCCCCGCGACTTCCTCGGCGCGCTCATCGCCGAGTCGCTTCGGATCGGGGCGGCGCCCGAGATCAAGGGCTGGCGCATGGAGATGACGCCCGTGGACTTCGTGGCCGAGACGATCTGCCACCTCGCAGGCGAGCCGGATGCGCCGGGCCGCGTGTTCCACCTCGCCAACCCGGACCCGCCCCCTGCCTCCGAGGTCTTCTCGTGGCTCGAGGACCTGGGCTACCGCGTCGAGCACCTCCCCTACCCCGAATGGCTGGAGGCACAACGCGAGGCGTCGCAGCAGGACGACGACGTCGTCGTCGGCGTGCTGGGCGGGACGTCGACCGGGGAGCAAGATGTCTGGGACGCTAACGTCTACGACGACCGCAACACGCGGCGGGCTCTGGAGGGCAGCGGCCTCGAGCGCCCCGCTATCGACGGCGCGCTCCTCGAGAGGTACGCGC
>DATACV010000487.1:0-4574 GCA_036258875.1 Rubrobacteraceae bacterium | reverse complement strand
GACGTAGTCGTCCTCGCGTCGCTGCGCTTCGAGCCATTCCCTGGTCCGCTCGTCGGAGGGGAAGACGGCAGCGGTCGCGCCGAGCTCGGTGATCATGTTGCAGATCGTGCCCCGGTCCGTCACCGAAAGAGTAGAAACGCCCTCTCCGGTGAACTCGAAGACCCTCCCCACACCCCCGCGCACCCCGTAGCGCCTCAAGAGCTCGAGGATGATGTCCTTCGACTGCACCCAGCCGCTCAGCTTCCCTCGCAGCTCGACGCCGACGACCTTCGGGCATTCCAGCGAGAAGCCGTGCCCCGCCATGGCGACGGCCACGTCGAGACCCCCCGCCCCGACGGCGAACATGCCTAAAGCGCCTGCCATGGTCGAGTGCGAGTCGGCGCCGACCAGGAGCTCGCCGGGTCTGGCGAACCGCTCGAGGTGGACGTAGTGGGAGATCCCGTTGCCGGGGCGGGAGTAGCGGACGCCGTAGCGCGCCGAGAAAGACCGCAGGAAGCGGTGCTCGTCCATGTTCTTGTCGTCGATCTGCAATACGTTGTGGTCGACGTACATGACCGCGAGCGGGACGGCTACCCGGTCCGCTTCGAGCGCCTCGAACTGGAGGGCGGTCATGGAGCCGGTGGCGTCCTCGATCAGGATCTGGTCCACCGAGAGGTCCATCTCCTCCCCGGGGACGAGCTCGCCAGCCTTCAGGTGCTCACCTAGGAGCTTCCTGGTGAGGTTTTGCGGTCCGCTCATACCCGTCCGTTTCGGATGCCAGAACGACAGGTGATGTCCCCATAGAGGGTGGAGACGTTGGCAGGCGCGTGGATTCCGCCCTTCTTGCCAACCTCGGGATACACTAGATCACCCCTTCCCTGGAGAGCCGTTCGATCTCCTCATCCGGGAGCCCGAGGAGCCCACCGTAGACCTCCTCGTTGTGCGCCCCGAGGGAGCCACCGTACCATTCGACCGCGCCGGGCGTCTCGGAGAGCTTCGGGACGAGGCCCGGCATCTTCACCGGCCCGATCCCTTCGACCTCGGCCTCGACGAACATCTCCCGCGCCTGGTACTGAGGGTCCTCCACTATGTCGGTGACCGAGTAGATCGGTCCGACCGGGACGCCCACCTCTTCGAGGGTATGGAATACCTCCTCCGAGGTGTGCTGCCTGGTCCAGCCCTCGATGAGCTCGTCGAGCTCATCGGCGTGCTCCGTGCGGTCCGCGTTGGTCTCGTAGCGTGGATCCTCGGCCAGCTCGGGACGGCCGATGGCCCGCATGAGCCGTTTGAAGATGGCGTCGCTGTTCCCCCCGATGGCCACGTAGGAACCGTCCCCGGAACAGTACGAGTTGCTCGGCGCAATACCCGGGAGAGCAGCCCCGGTCCGCTCGCGAACGATCTGCGCCACGTCGTACTCGGGAACCATCGACTCCATCAGGCTGAAGACCGCCTCGTAGAGCGCCACGTCGACGATCTGGCCCTGGCCCCGTGCCTCGCGGGCGTGGACTGCCATCAACGCCCCGATCACGGCGTAGAGCGAGGCGAGCGAGTCGCCGAGGCTGATCCCGGAACGCACCGGAGGCCTGTCCGGCTCCCCGGTGACGTACCTGATGCCGCCCATTGCCTCGCCGATGTTAGCGAACCCGGGCCTGTCCCTGTAGGGACCGTTCTGCCCGTACCCCGAGACGCGAACCAGTACGAGCCGGGGGTTCAGCTCGTGGAGGACGTCCCACCCCAGGCCGAGCTTCTCGAGCGTGCCGGGCTTGAAGTTCTCGACCAGGATGTCCGACTCGGCAGCGAGGCGTCTGGCCAGGCCGAGGCCCTCCGGGTGCCCGAGGTTCAGCGTGACCAGCTTCTTGTTACGAGACTGAAGCGCCCACCACAGCGAGGTCTTGGTCCTGGGGTCCACGTAACGCCAGGTCCGGAGAGGGTCGCCAGCCCCGGGACGCTCGACCTTCACGACCTCGGCCCCGAACTCGGCCATGATCCTGGTCGCGAACGGCCCGGCGATGAGCGCGCCCAGCTCGAGGACGCGGAGCCCTTCGAGCGGACGCTCCTGCCGGGCGAGGTCCCGGGGGTCGGCGGTGGCCATCCTGTCAGCCTACCCCGTCGGTTCTTCGACGGCGCGCCTCTCAGGCCCGGTATCGTGGATGTCGATATGGGACGTCTCCATCGCGATATAGACCGAGACCACCGTCACCAGGGCCATCGCGATCATGTACAGGGCTATGGGCCAGTAGGCGCCGCCGGTCGCCGCGAGCAACGCGGTAGCGATGAGCGGCGCTACACCGCCTCCGACGATAGGCGCGAGCTGGTAGCCGATCGAGGCGCCACTGTAGCGAACGTTCGTGCCGAAGAGCTCTGAGAGGAAGCTCGCCTGGGGTGCGTACATCGCGGCGTGGCCGATGGCCAGCGACAGTACGATCGCCAGCCAGATCAAGACCGGCGACCCGGTATTGAGCAGCCAGAAGTAGGGGAAGGTCAGGAGCACGCAGAACACCGCACCCCCCATGTACACCGGCCGCCGGCCGATACGATCGGAGAGCGCACCGAAGACAGGGATGGTGAAGAACTCGATGGCGGAGGCGATCAGGACGCCTGCCAGGGCAGTGCTCTCCGGCAGCCCCAGCTGCTCGGCGACGTAGGCGAGCACGAAGACGCTGAAGATGTAGAACAGCACGTTGTCCCCGAGGCGGGCCCCCATCGCCAGGAGCACGTTCCTCGGATGGTTACGTATCACGTCGAGGATGGGCGCCCGGGACTCGGTGTGGGTCTCCTGCATCTCGCTGAACGCCGGCGTCTCCTCGATGCGCAGCCTGACGTACAGCCCCACCGCCAGCAGCAGGATGCTCAAGATGAACGGAACGCGCCAGCCCCAGGCCAGGAACGCCTCGTGGGGTAGCCGCTCGAAGATGAGGAAGATCCCGTCCGCGAGCACGAGCCCCGCGGGAACCCCCATCTGCACCCAGCTGCCGTAGAAGCCGCGCCGGCCTTCCGGGGCGTGCTCCACGGCCATCAGGACCGCGCCGCCCCACTCCCCGCCCACGGCGAAGCCCTGCACGATGCGCAGCAGAACGAGCAGTATCGGCGCCCAGACACCAATGACGGCGTAGGTTGGCAAGACGCCTATGAGGGCGGTCGCCACGCCCATCATCCCCAGCGTTATTATCAGCATCGACCTGCGCCCGATTCTGTCGCCGAAGTGCCCGAAGACCAACCCGCCGATCGGCCTAGCGCCAAAGCCGACCCCGAACGTCGCGAAAGCCAGCAAGGTGCCGATCAGCGGAGTCTGCTCGGGGAAGAACAGCTCGTTGAAGATCAAAGCCGACGCCGTCCCGTAGAGGAAGTAGTCGTACCACTCCATGGCCGTGCCAACGAAGCTGGCCAGGGCTACCCGCCTGATAGGCGTGCGCTGCTCCGCGGCCGCCCCTTCTGTCCTATCCATGCCCCTCTCCTGTGGTCCTGTTCGCCATTGTCTAACCGGGCATACGGGACTCTCGATCAGCTGCTCTTCCCACCCGAGAGCCTGGCTCTCCGCTTACAGACGCCTCCTTCCCCGTGGCCTCCGTACCTCGCGAGCCAGTATATACAGTCGGCACGAGTCGCTAGAATACCTGCTGACCCTCAAGGCCGAAGTACCCCGGACACCACCGACGCATGGATTCACCGCTCGACCTCGAAACAAGACGACTCGTAATATCGGCGATCGTGACCGCGCGGGCCCGGCGGCACCTGGCGAGAAGGGTCGCCCCCAACGCCAACGCCGAAGACCTCATCTCCCTCGCCGGCAAGCTCGGCGAGGAGTCGGGCGGCATAGAGCGTGCCCTCGGTCTCCGCTTCGAGCCAGCCTACCCGGGCGTCACGGCCGGACCCCAGAGCATCGGCGGCACTTCCAGGCTCCTGCTCGCGTGCAGCGTCCACGATCGGGGCGGAACCGCCATCGGAGTAGTCTTTACCGCGCTCATTGCCGGCCGGGCCCCCCAGGTGTCGGTGGCGCCGGCCGGGGCGGACATCCCAGGAGACTGGCGACCAGTTGGCGACTTTCGCTGAGACCAGATACCCGCTGACCGACGCGGCCAACAGTCCTGCGCCCCATTTTGCGAGGTCTGTCAAGGGGCTACGGGAACGCTACGCTCTGCTCGGCGTGGAGGGGCAGGGGCCGCGCTCCGAGCAACCCGCGGAAGGCCAGCAGAGAGTCCAACAACTCTTCGGGTCGGATGCTCCTGGTGATGAAGACGATCCGGGAGCGGCGGTCCTCGTCGGGCCACTCGCCGAGGTGCTCCGGCGGGTGGATGATGTGCTGCACGCCGTTGAGGACGACGGGTCCCGCCTCACCGACATCGAGGAGCCCTTTCACGCGCAACACTTCCTCGCCACGGGCGTTGAGCAGCATGCTGAACCAGATCCCGAACGCCGTCCAGTCGATGGGCCCGTCGAAGGTGACGGATACAGAGTGGGTCTCTCCCGTATCGTGAAGCTCACCGGGCTCTCCAGCGAGCAATGGCGCGTGCGCTCCAGCGCCGTCCGGGCGAAAGAGCTCGTCGACGTCCACCTCACCGAAAGCGGCCTCGAAGATTCGGGCCGACGGGTTCATG
>DATACV010000486.1:0-4576 GCA_036258875.1 Rubrobacteraceae bacterium | reverse complement strand
ATCGGGACGGAAGGCGTCTCGGCTGTGACCTCGAAGCCCTCGGGGACGGCGAAGACCGCGTCGCCGTGGCTCGTCCAGGCCTTCTGCTCGTCAGGGGTGCCAGCGAAGAGGCCCTCGTGGCTCTTCACCACTATGTCGGAGCGGCCGTACTCCCGGATCTGGACGGCCCCCACCTCCCCGCCGAGAAGGAGCGCCATGAGCTGCATCCCGTAGCAGATGCCGAGCATGGGCACGTCGAGGTCGAAGAGCGCGGGGGCAACCCTCGGGGCGTCGTCTTCGTAGACGCTGCAAGGGCCGCCGGAGAGGATTACGCCCTCCGGGTTGCGGGCCTTTATCTCCTCTATCGGGGTGTCGTAGGGGATCAGCTCCGAGTAGACGCGGGCCTCGCGCACCCGGCGGGCGATGAGCTGGGCGTACTGGCCGCCGAAGTCCAGGACGAGTATCACTACCCGCCCATCCCGACGCGCTGGTCGCGCTGCTCGAGCTTGCCCTCGGTGTTCAAGGAAGGCGCGTACATCACCTCGGCCTTCTGGAACTCCTTGATGTTCTGGTAGCCGGTGGTCGCCATGCTCATCCGCAGAGCGCCCATGAGGTTCAGGGTCCCGTCGTTCTCGTGGGCTGGCCCGACGAGGATCTCCTCTATCGTCCCCGTCGTCCTGGTGCTTATGCGGGTGCCACGCGGGAGGGTCGGGTGGAAGGTCGCCATGCCCCAGGAGTAGCCCCGCCCCGGCGCCTCCTCCGCCTTGGCGAAGGCGCTGCCAAGCATGACGGCGTCGGCCCCGCAGGCGATCGCGCGGGCGACGTCCCCGCCGGTGCGCATCCCGCCGTCGGCTATGACGTTGACGTAATCGCCGGTCTCCAGGAAGTGGCGCATCCGGGCGGCGGCGGCGTCGGCGACCGCGGTCGCCTGCGGCACCCCCACCCCGATCACGCCCCTGGTCGTGCAGATACGGCCAGGCCCGACGCCGACCAGGACCCCCACGGCGCCTGTCCGCATCAGGTGGAGGGCCGTCGAGTAGCTCGCGCAGCCCCCGACGACGACTGGCACGTTCAACGAAGGTACGAACTCCATGAGGTTGAGGGGCTCGACCTTGGTGGAGACGTGCTCGGCGGAGACCACCGTCCCCTGTATGACGAGCACGTCGAGGCCCGCCTCTATGGCGGCGCGGTGGTAGCGCTCGACCCGCTGGGGGGTGAGGGAGGCCGCGGCTATGACGCCGCGGTCCTTGATCTCCTGCACGCGGCGGAAGATCAGCTCCTCCTTGATGGGCTCGGCGTAGATGTCCTGCATGACCCGCGTGGCCTTCGTCTCCGGCAGGCTCGCTATCTCCTCGAAGACCGGTCCGGGGTCCTCGTAGCGCGTCTGCAGTCCCTCGAGGTTGAGGACCGCGAGGCCCCCCAGAGAGCCTATGATGCCCGCGGTCGTCGGATCCACGGCGGCGTCGAGCGCGCTCGCGAGGCACGGCAGGTCCAGGTGCAGGTCGCCCAGAGACCACGAGATGTCTACGTCCTCGGGATCGCGGGTCCTGCGGCTCGGTACTATGGCAATCTCGTCCAGGCCGTATGCCCGCCGCGCCGTCTTCCCTCTCCCTATCTCAATATCCATAGGCGTTGCAGGACTCCTTTCCCTCCGTCCCGGGCAGGTAGCACGAGGCCCACGGAGAGCGCTCTCCGTGGGCCTCGTTGATCCTCTTGACTAACCGCTGCAAATCGCGGTTATGCTACCCCGCCTTCTTCCGGCGGTCAAGCCGCCCGGCTCGGGGATCTCGCGCGCTCCTAGACCACCCCGAGTAGCGCCAGGATCACGACGACGACAAGTATGATCAGCAGCACGTAGATCACCGTGTTAAGCGACACTAAGACGTCTCCTTTCCTCGGCCGTTCGGTTGCCGTTCGCTCAGACGATCTGGAGGATGATGTAGATGATCAGGATGATCACCAGGACCGCGATCACCAGGTTCAGGATGCCGCCTCGCACGTCTCGCCTCCTTCGGTGGTCTCTTCTACGTGATGAACGGTATAGCCAGCACGACCAGGAGTATTACCACCAGAACGGCGATGATCACGGTGAGCCCCCTACCCATCCCCGCCAAGTCGCTTCCTCCCTCTCGGACACGCGCTAGCCGCAATATATACCCTTTGGGACGCCGGCGAAACAGTAATGGTTACGAAAAGAGCGGCGCCCCGAAAGGCGCCGCCCTCGAAGATCCCCTATGGGAGACCCTTACATCATGCCACCCATGCCGCCTGGCATCGCGGGCGTCTCCTCCTCGGGCTCGGCCACCACGACGTCGGTGGTGACGATGAGGCTGCCGATGGAGGCCGCGTTCTGCAAGGCGCTCCTGGTGACCATCGCGGGGTCGATGATGCCGGACGCCACGAGGTCCTCGTACTCGCCGGAGAGAGCGTTGAAGCCGACGGAGTCGCCCTGCGCCCGCACCTTGTCGACGACGATGGAGCCGTCGGCGCCGGCGTTCTCGGCGATCTGACGGATCGGCTCCTCGAGCGCCCGGTAGACGATGCGCGCGCCGGTCCTCTCGTCGCCGTCGAGCGACTCGACGAGGTCGGCCACGGAGCCCTGCGCCCTGAGGAGCGCCACACCGCCGCCGGGGACGATACCCTCCTCGAGCGCCGCCCGGGTGGCGGACAGGGCGTCCTCCACGCGGTGCTTGCGCTCCTTGAGCTCGGTCTCGGTAGCGGCGCCCACCTTGATGACGGCCACGCCACCGGCGAGCTTGGCGAGCCGCTCCTGCAGCTTCTCCCTATCGAAGTCCGAGTCGGTGGTCTCGAGCTCGGCCCGAATCTGGTTGATGCGGCCCTTTATCGCCTCGGGGTCGCCGCCGCCGTCCACGATGACGGTGTCGTCCTTGGTTATGACGACCCTGCGGGCGTTGCCGAGCTGGCTGATCTGGGTGTTCTCGAGCTTGAGGCCCAGCTCCTCGGTGATGACCTCGCCGCCGGTGAGGATGGCGATGTCCTCGAGCATCCTCTTGCGCCTGTCACCGAAGCCGGGGGCCTTGACCGACGCCGCGGTGAACGTGCCGCGCAGCTTGTTGACGATGAGGGTCGCCAGGGCCTCGCCCTCGACATCCTCGGAGACGATTAGCAGCGGGCGGTTGCTCTGCATGACCTGGTTGAGCACCGGCAGCAGGTCCTGGACGTTCCCGATCTTCTGGTTCGCGATCAGGATGTACGGCTCGTCCAGCACCGCCTCCATGCGCTCCTGGTCGGTGACGAAGTAGGGGCTGAGGTAGCCCTTGTCGAACTGCATGCCCTCGGTGAACTCGAGCTCGAGCCCGAAGGTCTGGCCCTCCTCGACGTTGACCACGCCGTCCTTGCCTACCTTGTCTATGGCGTCGGCGATCACGTTGCCGATCTCGTCCGAGCGAGCGCTGATGGCGCCGACCCGCGCGATCTCATCGCGGCCCGAGATCTCCTTGGACTGGCCCCTTATCGCCTCGACGGCTCCCTCGACGGCCTTGTCGATGCCGCTCCTCAGGATGACGGGGTTCGCCCCGGCGGCCACGTTCTTGAGGCCCTCGCGCACGATGGTCTGCGCCAATACCGTCGCCGTGGTCGTCCCGTCGCCGGCGATGTCGTTGGTCTTGGTCGCGACCTCCTTGACGAGCTGCGCCCCCTGGTTCTCGAAGATGTCCTCGAGCTCGATCTCGCGCGCTATCGTCACACCATCGTTCGTGATCGTCGGCGACCCGAACTTCTTGTCCAGCACCACGTACTGGCCCTTGGGACCGAGCGTCACCTTGACCGCGTCGGCGAGCTTGTTTACCCCCGCCTCCAACGCCCTGCGCGCCTCGGTGTTGAACCTTAGCTCCTTGTGCGCCACCACAGACCTCCTCTGCTAAACTACACGACACACGATCGTTACAGCGTTTGGCACTCTACCCACTAGAGTGCCAACGAAAAGTATATTCCGAGCGGGGATGTAATTCAAACGTGAGCGCGCCTGGAGTCTTCAGCACGGACCGGATACCGAGCCTGAGCAGGATCCCCAAGGAGCTGGGCCGCGAGGAGCGCCTCTGCGAGCGTTGCGGGGCGCGGACCGAGCACATCCTGTACATCGTTCCGAAGAAGGTGGTTCTGGTCTACCTCAAGGACCACCCGGAGAACCTGCACGCCACCTGCGTCGCGTGCGCGCGGAGCACCGTGCTCGGCGGCGAGGAGCGCGAGCGCATCCTCTCCTCCCCGCGCGGAACGTAGGCCCCGCTACTCCGCCGCCGTAGTAGCCTCGGTCGTCGTCTCCTGAGGGGGCTACTCGGGAACTTCGGAACCACCGGCCTCGGAAGGCGCGGCGTCGGGTTCTTCGTCAGCCCCGGGCTCGGACGCCGCCTCGTCTTCGTCGGGTGTGGTCGCTTCGTCGGGCAGGTCCTTATCCCCCTCGGGTTCCTCCTCTTCCGGTACCTCTCTGTCGGCTTCTGGCTGTGTGGGGCTCTCCTGAGCACCCTCGTCCGGGTTCTTAGGCGGGCCCTCGCTCTCCCCGGGATCGGGCTCCCTGTCGGGAGGTTCGCCCCCTTCTCCCGGGGGTTGGTTCTCGGGGGAGGCGGCAGGTGCGTCGGCC
>DATACV010000485.1:0-3781 GCA_036258875.1 Rubrobacteraceae bacterium | reverse complement strand
CCGCACCAAGCAGCAGCTCAAGAGCTCGACGTTGCTCGCGCTCGAGAGCACCGCGGCCAGGATGAACCGCATCGGCAGGAGCAGCATAACCGGTACCGAGCTCCTGAGCCCCGAGGAGATCGCCGACCGTATAGAGGCGGTTACCACGGAGGACATAAGGCGCCTGGCCAGAAAACACCTGAGATTGGAGAACATGTACCTCTCCGCCGTCGGGCCGAAGGAGCTCGACCTCGGGAGGCACCTAGGATAGGTTTTGGGGCATCAAGGTTCTAGAGGTGTTGAGGCGTAGGGGATTTTTCTCCCCACCCAAGCCGAAAAGCCTCAGAACCTAGAGCCTCGAAGCTTCAAGAGGAGGTAATCCGAACTGTTGAGCGACAACACCTTGCAGGTCGTCCCCCTGGGCGGATTGGGGGAGATCGGCAAGAACATGACCGCCGTGCGGGGAGGCAGCGGCATCATCCTGGTCGACGCCGGGATAGCCTTCCCGGACGAGGAGATGCCGGGCATAGACCTGGTGCTGCCGGACTTCACGTACCTAAGAGAACACGCCGAGGAGCTCCAGGGCATAGTCCTGACCCACGGGCACGAGGACCACGTCGGGGCGCTGCCGTACGTGCTCCGGGAGTTCCAGGTGCCCGTCTTCGCGACCAGGCTCACCCTGGGCCTCGTGCGCAGCAAGCTGCAGGAGTTCGGCATAAAGAACGCCGACCTCAGGGAGGTCAAGGCTGGCCAGAGAACGGGGATCGGGGCCTTCGGCCTGGAGTTCGTCGAGGTCAACCACTCCATCCCGGACGCTGTGGCCGTCGCGATCCGCACCGGCGCCGGCCTCATCGTCTTCTCCGGCGATTACAAGGTGGACCTCACGCCGATCGAGGGCAACCCCATGGACCTCGGGAGGTTCGCCGCGCTGGGGGAGGAGGGCGTGCTCGCCTACTTCGGCGACTCGACCAACAGCGAGCGGCCCGGCTACGTGCCCTCCGAGCGCGTTGTCGGCGACGCGTTCAACCAGATCTTCGAGGAGGCCGAAGGCCGGATAATCGTAGCCTCCTTCGCCTCGCACATCCACCGCATCCAGCAGGTGGTCGAGGCCGCCAAGAAGCACGACCGTCTGGTCGGCGTCACGGGCCGCTCGATGATCCGCAACGTCCAGATCGCACGCGACCTGGGCTACCTGGATCTGCCCGACGCGATGCTCGTGGACCAGCGCGATATCAGCAGGGTCCCTGACGGGGACATCGCCATCCTCACCACGGGCTCGCAGGGCGAGCCCATGGCGGCCCTCTCGCGCATCGCGAACGGGACCCACCGCACCATCGAGGCGGGCCCCGGCGACGTGGTAGTCATAGCGGCGCACCCGATCCCGGGCAACGAGCGCGGGGTCTCGCGCACCATAAACAACCTCATGAAACGCGGCGCCGAAGTCTTCTACAGCCCGCTCGTGCCCGTCCACGTCTCGGGCCACGCCGCCCAGGAGGAGCAGAAGCTCATCCTCTCGCTCCTGAAGCCTCGTTACCTCGTGCCCGTGCACGGCGAGTTCAGGCACCTGAGGCACCACGCTGACACCGGCAAGTCTCTGGGTATCCCGCCAGAGAACATCTTCATCCTGGAGAACGGAGGCCGCCTGGAGTTCAACGAAGGCCGCGCCCGCCGCATCGACAGCGTCCCGGCCGGGATGTTCCTGGTCGACGCAGGCGCCGTGGCCGACACCCCCGAATCGGTGATGCGCGAGCGACAACAGCTCTCCGAAGAGGGCATGTTCATCGTCGTCGCGCGGATCAACGCCCAGACCGGCGCGCCCCTCGGTCCGCCGGACGTGATATCGCGCGGCTTCGTTACCCCGCAGGGCGCTAACGGCCTCGTCGACGATTCCGTGGAGGTCGTGAGCCGTACCCTCCAGCGCACAGCGAACCAGCGCATCACGGACTGGGGCGAGCTGAAGAACGCGATCCGCCGCGACCTCTCGGGCTTCCTCTCCCAGCGTACCCGCAAACGGCCCCTGATCCTGCCGCTAATAGTTGAGGGTTGAGCGTAAACCTCTACTACATGGTGTAGTTGACGTTTAGGGCCACCCTTTTGCGCTAGACTTAGGGCGTGGCTACCAGCAAGCGTGCGCCTGGCACAACGAAGCCGCGGAAGAGGGGCAAAGGCGGCAAGAAGGGCGGGAGAAAGTCCCGCGACTTCGCCGCCGTTGCGCGCGGGGTGCGAGACCGGGTGGCGGAGACGGTCACCCGGGAGATCGTCGGGGGCGTGCTCCTCGTCGCTGGCCTCTTCTTCAGCGCCGCTTTCTTCAGCGGCCGCGGGGCGGTGCTCGGGGAGGTCGGGCTCTTGGCGGCCACGCACCTCATGGGAGTCGTCGGGTTCGCTCTCGGCCCGGTCGCGGCGGTCGGCGGGCTCCTGCTCCTGGTAGGCGTCCTCTCGGGCAGGGTAGCCCTCGGGGTCCTGCTGCTCCTCGTCGCCGCCGCCACGACCCTTGCCGCGCGGATCCCGCCCAGGCTGCGGTTCTCGGGCGAGGCCTACACCGACGCGGGCGGCGTGGTGGGGAGCGGCGTCTACGGCGCCGTGGATTGGGCGGGTGGATCTATCGGGGCGGCGCTGGCGCTGCTCCTGCTCTACGTCCTGGGCCTCTCCCTGCTCACGGGGATCACCCCTGCCGCCGCGATCGGCGCGGCGCGGAGCGGGATAGAGACCCTGCTGGCCCGGCTGCGCGAGCGCCGCGATAGCCGGCGCGCCGGGCTGGAGGATCGCTCGGCGCCTCCCGAGGAGATCGAGGAGGATCTCCCGTACGAGATACCCCCTCTGCGCGATGCGCCGTATGCCGCACAGGACGTATCGGAGACCGAGAAGACGAGGGAGCTCGAGATCGTGCTCCCGGGCCGGGCGCAGGTTACGGGCTTCGGCGGGGAGCGGGAGGTCGCCCCAGGCGAGTACACGCCCCCTTCGCCGTCGCTGCTGGCCCTCGGGCGCGGAGGCCCAGAGCACGATGTCGAAGAGACGAGCCGCCGCCTCACGCAGGCGCTCTCGGACCTCGGGGTGGAGGCGCAGGTCGTCAGGGCCGTCGTGGGTCCGCGAGTCACCCGCTACGAGCTGAGGCTCGGGAGCGGGGTCAAGGTCGGCAAGGTGAGGAACCTGCAGCAGGACATAGCGTACGCGCTGGCCGCAACAGAGGTCAGGATCCTCGCCCCGATCCCGGGGAAGAGCGCCGTCGGCGTCGAGGTACCGAATACGAGGCCCGCGAAGGTAACCCTTGGCGACGTCTTCCTCGAGTACCCCGAGGGCAACGACTGGACGCTGCCGGTCGGCCTGGGGAAGGACATCTCGGGGCGGGCGGTGTTCTTCGACCTGGCGGACATGCCGCACCTGCTCGTCGCGGGCACCACCGGCAGCGGCAAGAGCGTCATGCTCAACGCGCTGCTCACCTCGCTCTTGCTCACTACCGACCCGCGGCAGGTCAAGATGGTGCTGATCGACCCCAAGAGGGTCGAGCTCTCCCACTACGCGCGCATACCGCACCTCATCACCCCGGTCGTCACCGACGTCAAGAAGGCGGCCAACGCGCTCTCATGGGCGGTGGCCGAGATGGAGCGGCGCTACGAGGTGCTCGAGAGGAGCGGGGCGCGCTCGCTGCACGGCTACAACGCCCGCAGCGAGGCCCAGATGCCCTACGTGGTCATCGTCATAGACGAGCTCGCCGACCTCATGATGCAGGCCGCGGCCAAGGTCGAGGACGCGGTGATCCGGATCGCCCAGAAGGCGAGGGCCGTAGGTATCCACCTCGTCGTCG
>DATACV010000484.1:0-2388 GCA_036258875.1 Rubrobacteraceae bacterium | reverse complement strand
AGTCGTGGGTCTGTTCGTGAGATGCGAAGGGTCCCGGCGAATAGCGAGGCCCCTAAGCTGATGCCCCATACCTGAGACCCGAAGCCTAAGACACCTCCTGTCCCTCGGCCTGGGTGAGGTAGTAGAGGGTGTGCATAAGCTGGGCGGTGGGGTCGATGCGGTGGACGTCGACGTCGGAGGGGACGTGGAGGAGGACGTCGGTGTAGTTGAGGATCACCCTTATGCCGGAGTCGACCATAAGCTCGGCGACCTCCTGGGCGGAGGAGGCGGGGGTGGCGATGATGCCGATGATCTCCTCGGCCTCGTCCACGCTCTTCTTGAGCTCGTCTATGTGCTTGACGACGACGTTGCCTACTGTGCGCCCGATCTTCTCCGGGGCGTTGTCGAAGACGTCGTGGATGACGAAGCCCCTCTTGGGAAGGATGGTGCTCGCCGCGATGGCGCTCCCGAGGTTGCCAGCGCCGACCAGCGCTATGTTGTAGGTCTGCCTCAAGCCCAGGATGTTCCTCACCGCCTCGACGAGGTCGTAGGCTTGGTAGCCCACCCCGCGCGTGCCGGAGAAGCCTATAGCGTTCAGGTCCCTGCGCACCTGTACCGGGTTTATGCCGGTAAAGTCGCCGAGCTCCTTGCTCGAGACCGCATCGCGGCCCTCCTCGATCAGCTGCTGGGTGGTCCTGAGATACTTGGTCAGCCTGTTCGTCAAACCGGGCTGTAGGGTGGCTCGCACTCTTGCTGCTCCTTCTGTCGTCAGGTTCGTTAGTGGTGAGTCGCATTGTAACAAAATGGTCCGCTCTTGCAATAAAGGTGCTCTTAACCGCCCACAAATCAGTAAGCAAGCCATATTACAGCGGGGCGGATTCTTCGGGCGCCCTTTCGCGCCGGCGCCTTCTGTTGTAGCATTGCAGATTGTGGACGCAGGCTACACAGGGCTCACGCACAGGTCCTTCCCGGGACGGCTCCCTCGACCGTCCCTGCCCCGACCGTCCCTCTAGGGGCGCGACCGGGGCAACCGCTCACCTTCCGGATCGCGGAGGGTTCCGTCCACTCAAGACCTTATCGGGGGAAAGATGCTCGCTTTTACGACCAGGGAAGACCCAAAACACGACAAGACCGTGTCCCGGGACGGGTTACGTCTCCTGTCTCGGGCGGACGGTCTGGCGGAATCGGGAGTCCGCATCCGGCAGATGGACGACGTGGACCTCGAAAGTATCCTGGAGCTCCGCTCGGTCGTGCGCTGGGCGGCGGACCCGAACGCCTTCGGCATCCTGCGCGGGATGCGCGACGCCCGGTGGGCGGTGGCCGAGACCCCGGACGGCACTTTAGCCGGGATGGTGGGAGCGGTGCCGCTCGGTGCGATCGGGGTCCTGTGCCACCTCGCCGTCCGCGACGACTACCGCAAGATGGGCCTGGGCTACACGCTCTCCTCCTGGGCGGTCCTCTACCTCCGCTCCTGCGGCGCGAGGACCATCCGGCTCTACTCGACCCAGCGGGCCGAGGGGCTCTACCGCTCACTGGGCTTCCGGCCCGGCGCGCCCCGCACTGTGTACCGCCTCGATGAGGCGACACACGGAGGCGCGAGAGAGGAGTCCGACGGGCACCGGGTCGAGACGCTCTCGTTCGCGGACCTGCCGGAGCTCTACGGGGTAGATTACTGGTCCTACGGCGCCGACAGGTCGGCCCTTGTCTTCGCCACGCTGAGGCTGCACCCCGGCGGAGGGCTCGTCGCCCGCGACTCGGCGGGCAGGATCAAGGGCTACCTCGTGCTCGGCTCCTCAGGGCGCGCGAACCGCATAGGGCCCTTCGTGGCCTCGACCCCGGGCGTCGCGAGGCTCCTGCTCTCTTGCGCCCTGGGCGCGAGCGGCGGCTCACCCGTGGAGGTCATCGTGCCAGGTCTCGCCGAGAGCCCGGCCCACGACCTCCTCCGCGAGTTCGGCTTCAGCGGGCGCAGAGACCGCCTCCTGATGGAGCTCGGCGCGGAGAGCGAGGTTCGCACCGGGGGGCTGGATCACTACGGCACCACGCCGTATCTGGCTACATAGCTCTCAGCACGCTCCGGCTTCGCCTCCGCTCTCAGCACGCGTCGGGCCTTGCTAGCAAGGCCCTCGCTCTCAGCCGTCAGCTATCTTCCTTTTTGGGCCTTTCCCCGAGGCGCTTGGCGCCACAGCTTCGGATGGCGTACCGGGCCGCGATCAGGGACGACTCGCTGAAAGCTGAAAGCTGACCGCTGAAAGCTGCCGAAGGCAGCGCGCTGAAATGCTAACCGGCGAGGACTTTAGCGAGGAGATCCGGCTCCACGTTGCCGCCGCTCACCACGGCGACGTTGAGGCGCGTGGCGGGAAGCTCGTCGCGGTGGAAGAGGTAGGCAGCGAAGGCGACGGCGCCGCTCGG
>DATACV010000483.1:0-2081 GCA_036258875.1 Rubrobacteraceae bacterium | reverse complement strand
TCCACGAGGGTCGCCTCCTCCTCCGGAGCCCCCACCACCCGCGCTATCTCCACGAGCGCCTCGTTGGCGGCCACCAGGATGGCCGAAAAGAGCACGTCCTTGACCAGGAAAGGGTGGGAGTCGTAGATCTCCGCCTCGTCGTAGCGCTCCCTCTTTAGCAGCTCCAGCAGCCACAGGTAACGGTCGTACTCCTCGTCGCTCGGGCGATGCGAGGGGTCAGCGACGTGTTGCAGGTCGTAGCGGGTGTACGGGGGCATCTCGCCGACCTCGACGGCCTGGAGGGCTCCGTCCCACCTGGGGGAGTTGTCGGTGCCACTCTCCCAGGGGTGGTAGATGGTGACCAGCCCCGAGCCTTCAGGGTCGCGGGCCGTCGCCAGGTAGCGGTGCCAGGCGAACAGGCGCGGGTAGTTGGCGCGCAGGAAGCGCCTCGCGCGCTCTACGCGCTCCTCTTCCTTGCCTCTGGAGGTCTCCCAGATGCGCCGGACGGCTATGGCGTGTACCGGTGGCTGGCAGAGGCCGCTGGTGTGCGAGCCCGCCGGGGCGTCCTGGGAGAGCGCGGAGGAGTTCCAGCGCTCGGCGTCAGGGAAGTAGCTCCTGGGCGGGGCCTCGGGGTTGAAGACTATGTGGGGTACCTTGCCGGTGGCCCACTGCCCGGCGAAGAGGGATTCGAGCTCTTCTCTGGCGCGGTGGTTATCCACGTGGGCGAGGCCCAGCGCGATAAAGGCGCTGTCCCAGCTCCACTGGTGCGGGTAGAGCGAGGGGGCGGGCTTGGTCCAGGACTTGATCCCGTTGCGCCGCAGCACCCCGGCCGCCAGGGGGTTCACGCGGTCGAGGCCCCCGCCGGCCGGGAGCCCGGAGACGCTCTCTGGAAGCTGTTCCTCCTGCATGGGCCGGTGCTAAGTCTCCGTACTACGCTCGCGTGCTCTACACAAATCTAAACAACGACCGGCCGACCTTCAAGCCCGCGACGCGAGATTCGTGCCGGCCTCTAGTTCTCGTGGTCCTCCGCGACCTCGTCGTAGTAGGCAGACAACGAATCGACGAAGCCGTCGTAGGCGTCGAGCGACTCGTGGGAGAGCTGCTGGAAGACTTCGCGCTGCTCGCGCACCAGCTCGGTCAGGTCCTGCATCATGCGGCGGTTGAGCTCCGCGTGATCCTCGAGGTTCTCGACCCAGTCCTCAAAGAACCTCCTCGAGAGCCGTATGCCGCTTCTCTGGGCCTCGAAGGCCCGGTCCACTGCCGCACTGTAGGACTCACGGGCGAGCCTGTCCAGCTCCTCGGCCGCTCTCTCGGCCCGTCTGGGGTCCTTCTCGTCCATCGCAGACCTCCTCTTCCCGGAACCCGTATGATAACCCTTACGGCAGCGCGTTGAACCGCGTCTGACCGGACGGCTAGTGTCACGCCGAAGATCCGAAGGGGAGGACGGCTTTGCAGGAACAGGGCGAACGCAGGATCGCCGTTATAGGCGGGGATGGGATAGGTCCCGAGGTCGTGGAAGCCGGGGTCGGGGTGCTCGAAGCGGCGATGGGGGTCGAAGACTCCTCGCGGCTGAGCTTCACGAGGTTCCCGTGGGGCTGCGAGTACTACCTCGAGCACGGCCGGATGATGCCGGCAGACGGCCTGGAGACCCTCGCGGGCTTCGACGCGATCTACCTCGGGGCCGTGGGCTGGCCGACCGTCCCCGACCACGTCTCCCTCTGGGGGCTCCTCCTCCCCATCCGGCGTGCCTTCGAGCAGTACGTCAACCTGCGACCTGCCCGCCTCCTGCGCGGGGTTGAGAGCCCGCTGGCGAGGCCAGGCGACCTCGACGTTACCGTGGTCCGGGAGAACACCGAGGGCGAGTACTCGGACTCCGGCGGCCGCATGTTCGGTGGAACCCCGCACGAGGTGGTTATCCAGGAGAGCGTCTTCACCCGGCGCGGGGTCGAGCGCATCCTGCGCTACGCCTACGAGGAGGCAAAGGGCCGCCGCGGGCTCCTCACCGGGGCGACGAAGTCCAACGGCATCAGCATAACCATGCCGTTCTTCGACGAGGTCTTCCGCGAGGTCGGCGAGGAGTACCCTGACGTCGAGGCCTCCCT
>DATACV010000482.1:0-1714 GCA_036258875.1 Rubrobacteraceae bacterium | reverse complement strand
AGCGCGAGCACCTCTACACGCGCGAGGAGCTGGAAGGCACGCGCACGCACGACCCCTACTGGAACGCGGCGATGACGGAGGCGATCCGCACCGGCTACGTCCACAACCACATGCGGATGTACTGGGGGAAGAAGATCCTGGAGTGGAGCCCCTCGCCCGAAGAGGCCCACGAGACGACGATGTACCTGATGGACAAGTACTTCCTCGACGGCCGGGACGCCAGCACCTACGCCAACCTCGCCTGGGTCTACGGCCAGCACGACCGGGGCTTCGCGGAGCGTCCCGTCTTCGGCAAAGTCCGCTACATGTCGGCCGGGGGCCTGGAGCGCAAGGCGAGCCCCAAGGAGTACGTCCAGAAGGTGGAGCGGCTGTCGGAGGAGTAAACGCAGGTGGAGGTTGCGGGAAACGGGCGGAATGCCCCTTGTGCCGGAGGCCTAGGGCAGGCTCACCCGGTCGGGCGCGTGAGTCGAACCTCCTTGCCGGCCAGCACCGTACGCCGCCCGCTCCTCAGCGACCGCCCGTGGATGCTCCTCCGCGAACCAGAGCCTGGCCAGCCCGTCATTCTCCAGGCTCTCCACGACGCTTCGGAGCCAGGGCAACTCCTCCTCACCGAAATCTTCGCGCAGGCCTTCGCCGAGTTCGCGCAATGGGACGCCCCCGTCGGGTGCCTCGCGAAGCACGGCGAGCACCCGCCCGCGGTAGTAACGGTTCGAACCCTCGTACCTGACGGTGACGCGCCCACCGCGCGACAGGTCGGCTAGTGAGGTCCGAATCGCTGGCCCGGCCACGCAGAGGTCGCTCAGAGGACACGACTCGCAGAGCGGCTTGCGAGCCGTGCAGTGCAGGGCACCGAACTCTATGACGGATTGGCCCCACTTCCAACCGTGGCCGCTGGGCACCAGCGCCTCCGCGGTGCTCAGGAGCTGTTTCTCCTTCGCCGCCGGCTCCGGGACCTCCGATCCGAAGAAAAGGCGGTGGAGTACCCGGCGCACGTTGGTGTCCACCATGGCGACGTCACTTTCGAAAGCGAAGCAGGCAACGGCCCCGGCCGTGTAGGGCCCGACCCCGGGCAGCCTTATCAGCACCTCGGGATCCGAGGGGACCATCCCATCGCACTCTTCCATTAGGATGCGCGCCGTCCGGTGCAGGTTCACGACCCGCCGGTAACGACCGAGGTTCCCCCACACCCTTATCGCTTCGGCGAGCGGCGCCTCCGCCAGCGCTCGCGGGGTGGCAAACCGCTCCAGGAATGCCTCGTAAAACGGAACCGCGCGCTTGACCTGTATCTGCTGGAGCATCACCTCCGAGACGAGTATGCGCCAGGGATCACGCGTGCGCCTCCAGGGCAGGTCGCGTCCGTTCTCGTCGAACCAAGACATCAAGGCTTCGCGCACCGCATCGACCTTGGCGTTGTCGGGCTCGAAGCTGATCGAGCGTGAGGATTCCCTGCTCACTAGCGGAGGGTACGCACGACGAGTCGATCGAACAAGGGGAGATTTTCCCGGCACGCACAAACGCCTGAGAACCCGGGGTCAAGCCCACCATCTACCCGGCTGGTCACCCACAGACCGCACGGGCGGAGGAGACGACCCGTTAACAAAGACGGGGCGCGCTCGCCACAATGTTGTCCTTCGCGCACGGGACGGGCAGTGTCATCCCTGTATAGTTTGCACATGAGCTACCCTTACAGCGGTGTCGACCTGCGAAAACACCC
>DATACV010000481.1:0-2467 GCA_036258875.1 Rubrobacteraceae bacterium | reverse complement strand
TCGTGAACTCCTCGACGTTGCGACGCACCTCGCGGACGTCGGAGGAAGTACTCCTCAGCCCCTCCACGTCTATCTCCACGTCCACCCCGCCGGCGTTCGCGAGGATCGCGCCGTCCGGCATCCGCTCGAAGTGGGGCGCGGCGAGCACGTCCGTGCTCCCGGTCGCCGTAATGAACACCTCGCCTATCTCGGCGGCGTCGAGCGCCGGCAAGACGTCGAAGCCGTCGGCGTAGGCTTCGAGACCGCGTACGGGATCTACCTCGCAGACCGTAATGCGAGCCCCGAGGCCCGCGGCGTAGCGGGCTATGCCCTTGCCGCACCAGCCGTAGCCGAGCACGACGACGCGCTTGCCGCCGACCATCAGGTTCGTGTTCTGCATTATCGCCGTTAGCGTGGACTGCCCCGTCCCGTAGCGGTTGTCGAAGAGGTACTTGCACCGGGCGTCGTTGGCGGCGATGACCGGGAACTCCAGGATCCCCTCGTTCTCCATCGCCCTGAACTTGGCTACCCCGCTCGTGGTCTCCTCCGACGCACCGCGGATGTTCCCGAGCAGGTTACGACGGGTGGTGTGCGCGAGCCTGACCAGCCCTGCCCTGTCGTCTATGAGGACGGCCTCGCGGTCGCCCGCAGCCCTGTCGAGCACCCTCTCCAGCTCCCTGTCGGCCTCCTCCGGCGGGCTCGCCGAGGAGGCGTAGACCGTGACGCCCCGTTCGGCGAGGGCCGCGGCCACGTCGTCCTGGACGAAGAAGGGACCAGGGCTCGCGACGGCGACCTCGGCCCCCGCCTCGGCGAGCACGACCGTCAGGTAGGCGGTCTTCGCCTCTATGGGGAGGGCGACGCCTACGCCGAGGCCCTCGAAGGTGCCGTCTTTGAGGTACTCGTCGCGCACCCGGTTCAGGACCGGGGAGTGCTCGGCGGCCCAGTCGATCTTCTTGTGCCCCTCCGGCGCGAGGGAGGGGTCGAGGACCAGCGACTCGCTCTGCATCTCGCTCCTCCTACCTAGTGTCGCTGTCCGTCGCGACCTCTTCGTGGGCGGCCTCGACCTGTTCGCGCCCGCCGAGCAGGAAGCTGGCGACGACGATGGCGACGAGGAAGGGGATCAGCCCGAGCCCCACACCTAGACCACCAGGGGCGGCGCCGGACCCGAGGAGCAGACCGACGACCAGCGCGCCGACACCGCCGACCCACATCAGGATGTTGCCCACGGACTGGAACCGCGAGGCGGGGACCTCGTCGGGGTTCATTATCTCCGTCCAGAGGAGACCCCAGCGCTTGATGCGGGGGTAGAGGAGGAGCAGCAGGATCGGCCCGAGCACGACGCCCACGATGGCGTTGTTGATCGAGATGATGGTAGCGAGCACCGAGAAGGGGACGAAGCCCAGAAGGTCGTTGAGCCAGGCGATCCAGACCGCGCAGATGATGGAGGCGAGGATCGCTATGGCGATAAAGACGACGAGCTTCTTGCCAGAGTTGACGTTCTGCTCCATGTTCTCGCCCCTACGGAAGTAGGCTTGCCACATCTTGTACGGAAGGAAGCCGAGGAAGAAGTTTCCTATAAAGCCGCCGATGCTGCCCAGCCCTAGAGTGCCGAAGAAGTCGTTGATCAGGTTACCGATCGCGGCCCCCCACGCGCCCGCGGGGCCGAACAGGAGTCCGAAGACGAACGGGAAGACGTTCGCCGGCCTCAGGTTGGTGAAGCCGGGTATGATCACGAAGCTCTGGGTGGGGATCAGGATCGCCGCGTAGATCGCGGCGCTCAAGGCCACCAGCACAACCATCTGCGTGTGCCGCCACATAGTGAAGATCTCTTTCATTGTTCCTCCCTTCGGTCGGAAGCTTTCAGCTATCAGTCCTCCATAGCCCGGATTGGTGCATGGTTTCGTCGGTGTCTATTCTCAGCCAGAGAGACGGTAGCCCTGTGAAGTGGTATCAGGTCCGTGTTCGCTCCGGCGTTCCGCCTCGCGCCGGTCCGCTGATGGCTGAATGCTGACAGCTGACCGCAGTTCACCTGCTAAACCCCTCCACGCCGCCGAAACCCGCGAACCGCAACGCCAGCGCGGCCACCAGAAGCACCGCGAACGTTACCAGAACCAGCGCGTCGCGGCGCGTCATCCCGATCTCGAGGAAGTACGTGCGCTCCGGGCTCGCCCCGAAGCCCTTGGACTCCAGCGCCATGGAGAAGACGTTGGTCGAGCGGATGGTCGAGACGAAGACGGGGACCAGTAGCGGTATGTGCTTGCGCACCCGCTGGATGATGTTCCCGGAGTCGAGGTCGAGGCCCCGCGAGCGCTGCGCCTGCCCGATGGTCAGGCCCGTCGTGACGATCGTCGGCACCAGCCGGATGGCCGTCGAGACGGCGAAGGCGAAGCGGTAGGGTATCCCGAGCTTCACCAGCCCCGTGGCGATCTCCTCGTTGCGGGTGGTGGAGAGGAAGATCATGCCCGCGATTATCGTTATGTCTATCCTG
>DATACV010000480.1:0-2916 GCA_036258875.1 Rubrobacteraceae bacterium | reverse complement strand
TTCGCGACCCGCCGGCGGAACTCCTCGTCCGGGCTGTGCTCGGCCTCCAGGAAGGCGCGCAACAGGTCGAACGCCAGCTTATCACCGACGATCTGCGCTCCGATGCACAGCACGTTGACGTCGTCGTGCTCGACGCTCTGGTGGGCGGAGTAGACGTCGTGGCACAGCGCAGCACGGATCCCGCGAAACTTGTTTGCGGCTATGCAAGCACCCACCCCCGTACCGCAGACCATGATGCCCCGCTCCGCGTCGCCCCTTCGCACCGCCTCGCACACCAGCTCGGCGATGTCGGGGAAGTCGACGGGGTCGGTGCTATCCGTGCCGACGTCGGTTACCTCGTGCCCCCAGGAGCGCAAGGTCTCGACGACCGGCCCCTTCAAGAGGAACCCCGCGTGATCTCCTCCAACGACAAGCCGCATCGGTCTCCCTTCCTGGTCTCTCACACTGCACACGAGCAATCGGCTACCGAGAGGCAGCGATTCAGATGCGTCGAGGGATACGCTCCGAATTGAACCGCCGCTGATGCCAGTACGGGTAGATCGGCGGCGTGTCGCTGACCTCGTCCAGTCGCCGCACCTCCTCTTCGGTCATCTCCCAACTGGCCGCCGCCAGGTTGTCCCTGAGCTGCTCTTCGGTGCGCGCGCCGACGATAACCGACGTCACCCCTTGCTTGCGCAAGACCCAGTTCAGAGCCGCCTGAGCGATGGTGGCGTCGTGGTCCTGGGCGATCTCATCCAGAACCTCGATTATGTCGTAGCCTCTCTCCTCGTCGATGGTCCCGGGGTCTCCGCGCTGCGACCGCCTGCTACCATCGGGTCCCGGATGCCCGCGCCTGAACTTGCCGGAGAGGAAGCCGGCCGCTAGCGGGCTCCAGACCAGGATACCCAAGCCCTGGTCGAGGGAGAGTGGCACGAGCTCGTACTCCAACTCTCTGGCGACCAGGGAGTAGTAGACTTGCTGGCTGACGAAGCGTTCGAGTCCCTTGCGTTCCGAGATACAGAGGGCCTTCATCAGGTGCCAGGCTGAGTAGTTAGAGCAACCGATGTAGCGGACCTTGCCGCTCCTCACGAGGTCGTCCAAGGCCCCGAGCGTCTCTTCGAGCGAGGTCAGGGCGTCGAAGCCGTGGACCTGGTAGAGGTCGATGTAGTCGGTGCCGAGGCGCCTGAGGCTGGCCTCGCAGGCGCGGATGAGGTGGTGGCGGGACTGTCCGACGTCGTTGGGACCGTCCCCCATCCGGCCGTGCGCCTTGGTCGCGAGGATGACGTCGTCGCGCCGCCTGCCGAGAGCGTGGCCGAGTATCTCCTCCGAGGCCCCTTGCGAGTAGACGTCGGCGGTGTCGAAGAGGTTCACGCCCGCCTCCAGACAGAGGTCTACGTGCCGCCGCGCCTCGTCCACCTGAACCGAGCCCACCTGCCGGAAGTGGCCCTCGCCGCCAAAGGTCATGGTGCCGAAGGCGAGGGCCGAGACCTTGATCCCACTATTGCCGAGAAAACGCATCTGCATACAGTACCCTCCTGTCCGACCTGCGCGATTCGGCTTCTCCGCGCTGCGCGGCCCCGGTAATCCCCGGCAAGAGGCGACGCGACCCCGCCAGCGGCGATCGGTCAGACGCCCGTCTCACCCACTACGATGCCACCGCGTTGTCTGCGCCCTTTGCTGCGTCCGGGGAGACGGCCAGCGCGCGGCGCAGGATCTCGACCGAGCGCCGACAGCGCCGGAACCTGAGCGTGGAGATGAGCGAGAGCGCTGCTGTCACCAGGGCGAGGGGCGGGGTCATCAGGACGACGCCGACGGTGGCCAGCCACCCGGCGACGGAGATCACGAGCCAACTCCGCGCCCTCGACTCGTAGACCTTCAGCGCCCGGCTCATCTCCTCGGGCGTTGGGTCGGAGGCCGGACCCGGTTGCCCGGCCTCCTGCAGTCTCACACCTCCCAGGCTCGGCGGCAAGACGAAGCGAACCGCGAGGTACGCGTAGACCAGCGCCGCCAGGCCGAAGACGGCCGCCCAGAGTGTGGAGCCGTCGTCCAGCCGGAAGACGGCCAGGGCAACGAAGCACAGCCCGAGTAGGGCGTACATCCACTGGAAGCCGCCCGGTGGCGCCGTGCGGTCTACCAAGGCGCGATCCCCAGGTAGTCGACCAGGCCGATGAGCCCGGCGAGGCCCAGGAAGAGCGCGGCAATGATCAGCAGCACGCGCGCCACGCTGCCGATGCGGTACTGCGGCGGCAGCGTCACCCTCTCCGCGTAGAGTAGCCCTGCGGCGTAGATGCCGCCGGCCAGGACGCCGCCGACGATGGTCGATGGCGTGACCAGCGCGACGAGGTCCAACCCCGTGAGGACGAGGAGGATCCCGGCGATCGCCACGTACAGGTACACGAACGGGCGGGTTCTCCCAGCTCCGGCGCGGCGCACGCGTTCGGAGACGGCCCCGAGGCTCTCGTACGTGGTGCGGTTGTAGACCTCCCAGATGGCGTAGATCGTGCCGAAGAAGACCAGGAAGATGGCCAGGATGTAGAAGTACCGGAAGATCGGTGCTATGGACTCGATGAACTGTTGCTGGACGGTCAGGATATCGTCGCTCTCCGGAACCTGTTGCTGCCTGTTCAGGAAGGTCACGCCGTTGATCATGAAGGCCAGGGTAAAGATACCAAGGGCAGTGAACGAGAGGATCGTGTCGCCAAGGGGGGCGCGGGTCCACTGCCGGGCGTTCCTGACGTCTTCCGGGCGCTCGGAGAGGGGTATCCGCTCGCTCCCGCCGATGTTCGCAATCCGGTCCTCGATCGCGTCGACGTCCCGGTGACCGAGCAGACCCCACCTCTTCTCGCGCAACAGGCCCGTGTAGCCGACGTAGTCGTACATGCCGCCACCGAGGGCACCGAGGGCGGTCACGATCTCCACGAACTCGGGCCGCGCAGC
>DATACV010000479.1:0-16468 GCA_036258875.1 Rubrobacteraceae bacterium | reverse complement strand
TCAGCTTATAGCTTTTAGCTGACGAGCCCGCTTCAAGCGGGCGTGCTGACAAGGCGCGAAGCGCCGTGCTGACGAGCGAAGCCCTCGAAGAGGGTGGAGCGTGCTGAAAGCCGCCGACCGAAGGGAAGCCGCGTGCTGCCTAGCCGACCCGCCACAGCTTGACGTCGAGGGCGCCGCCGTAGGGCTGGTAGACGAAGTTCTCCACGAACGGCTCTATCAGCCTGACCTCGCCCTCGAAGAACATCGGCGCGAGGCCCGCGTCCTCTGAGATCAGGAGCCTCTCCGCCTCGATCATCAGCTGCATGCGGCGCTCTTCGTCGGTCTCACTTTGCGCCCCGTCTATGAGCTCGTCGTAGCGCTCGTCCTCGTAGCCGCCGGTGTTGAAGGGGGACTCGCTCTCCCACAGGTCAAGGAACGTCATCGGGTCGTTGTAGTCCGCGCCCCAGCCCTGGTATGAGAGCTGGAACTCGCCGTTGGATTCCAGCTCGAGCTTCCTGTCGAAGGGCTGCACGTTGACCTCGATCCTGGCCCCCAGGTTCTCCTGGAACTGGGACTGCAGGAAGGTCGCGGTATCCCTGGCGACGCTGTCGTCGTAGGAGAGGAGCTCGATGGTCGGGTTCTCGCCGACCTCCTGGATACCCTGCTCGAAGTGCCTCCTCGCCTCCGCGGGGTCGAAGTCCGGCATGGTCGGACCTACCGCCTCGCGGAAAGTCTGGTCGCCGGGGCCGGCGATGCCCTCGGGGACGTAGCCTGGCGCGCCGATCGAGCCGTCATTCAGGATCTTCTCGGCCAGCGTGTCCCGGTCGAAGCCCATCTGGAAGGCCTTGCGGATGTTGACGTTCTGGAAGAGGGGAACTGCTTCGTTGAAGGAGAGGTAGAAGCAGGTGAAGGTGGTCCGCTGGTCGAAGTCCGGCGAGCCCCTGTACTCGTCCACGTACTGGCTGTCGATCTCGGTAATGTCCAGCTCGCCCGACTCGTGCAGGTTGACGGCGGTGTCGAGCTCCTTGACGATCCTGCCCTCCACACTCTGGACTTCCACGTTGCCGGCGTCCCAGTACCCTTCGTTCTTGACGAGGGTCACACCCGCTGTCGGGTCGAACTCGGTTAGGGTGTAGGGACCGTTGTAGATGAGGCTGTCCGCGTTCTGGGCGTACCGCTCCCCCCGCTCCTCCACGAACTCTTGTCTCTGCGGGTAGTAGGTGTAGAACGATGTGAGTCCGAGCCAGAACGGAGAGGGGCTGACGAGCCTCACCTCGAGCGTCCTGTCGTCTGGGGCCTCTATGGCGACGTCCTCGGCCGCGCCCTTGCCCTCGTTGTACTCGGCGGCGCCCCTGACGAACTGGGCGATGATGTAGGCGTACTGCCCGGCGGTCTCGGGGTCGAGCGCCTTCAGCCAGGCGTACCTGAAGTCCCTGGACGTCACCGGGTCCCCGTTCGACCACTCTATCCCGTCGCGCAGCGTGAAGGTGTAGGTGAGCCCGTCGTCGCTGATCTGTACCCCCTTCGCCTGCGCCGGCACGGGCCTGGCGTTCTCGTCGAGGCGGTAGAGCCCTTCTATGACGTTGACGAGTATGTTGGAGGAGACCTCGTCGGTTGTGGTCGTGGAGTCGAGGTCCCTTATGGTGTCCTCCAGGTTGACGCTGACGGTCCGGCTGCCGTCCGCCTGCCCGCCCCCCTGCTGCTGGAAGACCCCGCAGCCGGCGGTCCCCAGCAGGGCGGCCCCGGCCAGGCCGGTGCCCCCGATCTTGAGGAAGTCCCTGCGGGTTATCCCCCGCCTTGCCGGAACCGCCGGCTCGCCGCGCTTACGCACCATGCGCCTCCTTCGGTCTCTGGTGTCCCCGGTCCCTCCGAGAAGCCCCGCCACGCGGGCGCATTTTCCGGCACGCCCTTAAGAGGCCGATGAGAGGCGGCTAAGAGTTCGATGAGAGTTCTCATCAACCTCTTAACAACGCCGTGTAAGCTGATCCGCGTCGGGACCTGTTCCACGGTGGGGGAGCGGTCCATTAGAATGGGACGCGGAGGAGATCCCATGAGGCCCGGAACGCGCGTTCTGGTCGTCGAGGACGACCGCTCCATAGCCAGGCTGCTGCAGCTCGAGCTCGAGCACAACAGCCTCTCGGTCCGGTGCGCCTACGACGGACCAACGGCCCTGGAGGCCGTAGCGGAGTTCAAGCCCTCGGTGGTCGTCCTCGACATCATGCTGCCGGGGATGGACGGGGTGGGGGTCCTGAAGAAGCTGCGCGAGAAGGGCGATCGCGTCCCGGTAGTCATGCTCACCGCCCGCGACGCGACCCCAGACAAGGTCCACAGCCTCAAGCTGGGCGCCGACGACTACCTGACCAAGCCCTTCTCCGTCGAGGAGCTCCTGGCACGCCTCGGGGCGCTGTTGCGGAGGGTCGAGGGAGACGAGGTCTTGCGGGTGGCGGACCTCGAGGTGGAGACGGCGAGCCGGGAGGTCAGGCGCGGCGGGCGGCGCGTGGAGCTTACCGCGAGGGAGTACGAGCTCCTGGAGTTCATGGCCCGCAACCCCAGGCGGGTCCTCTCGCGCGGGCTGCTCCTCAGCAGGGTGTGGGGCCAGGAGTCGGGCGTCGAGACCAACGTCGTGGACGTCTACGTGGGGTACCTGCGCAGGAAGGTGGACGCCGGGTGCGAGCCGTCCCTGATACGCACGGTCCGGGGCGCGGGGTACGCGCTCAGGGAGGCCTAGTGCCCATCCGGTGGCGCCTGACCGTCTTCAACGCCCTGGTGATGGGCGCGATCCTCGCAGCCTTCGGCGCCTCGGTCTTCTTCCTCGTGCGCGGCGCCCTGCTCTCCGGGGTCGAGCACGCCGTGCGCGACAGGGCGGAGGGCGTGGCCCGCACCGTGGAGACGGGCCAGTCGCTGAGCGCCGCCGACGTCGAGAGGCTCACCCTCGAGGGGGTCTTCGTCGTGGTGCGCGACGGCGAGGGACGTATCCTGGCGCGCACGGTAGGCTCCGCGACGGACGCGGGCGAGCCTCTCTGGCGCCGGGCTGTCGAGAGAGGCGAGCCGGTAGGCGGCCGGATCACCGTCGCCCGGGGCGAGCGGGGCTACGTCTACGCGATCCCCGTCGACCCCCCCGAGCTCGAGAGTCTCTCCCGGTCCCCCTACCTCTACAAGGCGCTGACCGCGCCCCCCGACCGCCGAGGCTCAGGTGGCGGCACCCCGATCTTCGGCGAGGCGGCGCAGATCCCCTTCCCCGACGACGCCAGGGTGGTAGAGGTAGGCAAGTCCTACGAGTCTGCCGGGGCGACCGTCGCCACGTTCGCGACCCTGCTGGTCGTCGCCATCTCGGTGGCTCTCCTGGTGGCGGCTGGGGGCGCCTACCTCCTGGCCCGTGCCGCGCTCTCCCCCGTAGAGACCGTCGTCGTCTCCGCGCGCGGGATCTCCGCCGGGGACCTCGGCAAGCGTCTGCCGGTCGAGCGCCCGAAGGACGAGGTGGGCCGCCTCGCCGCCACCATAAACGACCTCCTCTTCCGCCTCGAGGCTGCCTTCGCGCGCCGCGAAGAGGCCCTCCTCAGCCAGCGGCGTTTCGTCGCCGACGCCAGCCACCAGCTCCGCACCCCCCTCACCTCCATAGAGGGCTACGCGCGCATGCTCAGGGCGTGGGGCCTAGACGACCCGGAGACGGCCAGGGAGGGCGCGGAGGCCATCCACCGGGAGTCGCGGCACATGAGGAAGCTGGTCGAGGACCTGCTCGCCCTGGCCAGGGGAGACGAGGGGGCCCCGCTCGAGATCGGCGTCCACGACCTCGACGCCCTCGCCGCCGAGGCGGCCGAGGCGTCGGGGATGGCGGCCGGCGGCAGACCCTCCGTCCGCCACGTCCCGGCCGGCGCGCCGGTGCGCGCCGCCTTCGACCGGGAGCGCGTCGAGCACGCGGTGGCCATCCTCCTCGACAACGCCGTCAAGTACACCCCCGAGTGGGGAGAGGTGACCGTGCGGACCGCTCGGCGCGACGGCTGGGTAAGCCTTCGGGTCACGGATACGGGCAAGGGCATCCCCGAAGAAGACCTACCCTACGTCTTCGAGCGGTTCTACAGGGCCGAAGGGGCGCGGGCGGTACGCGGCGCCGGCCTCGGCCTCTCGATAGCGCGCCAGATCGCCGAGGCCCACGAGGGGAGGCTCTCCGTCGAGAGCGAGGTGGGGCGGGGCTCCACCTTCACCCTTCGGCTCCCCGCAGAACGCTAGAACCCCGACGCCTCAGAGAGCCGTCCACAGCAGGTAGGCGCCTGCGGCCAGGCTAAGGGAGCCGACGACGAGCATCCTGATCCCGGCGACGACGTGGACGCCGCGCTCGGAGATCGGGCCGATACCTCCCTGCTGCCCCCGGCCGCCACGCAGCAGGGCGTAGAGGCCGAAAGCGAGCCCCGTCACGCCCACGAGGGCGAGCAGGAGGCCGAAGGCCAGGGTAGGGGACACACGCTAGCCTTCGTCGCTCGCGCGCAACATGCGCGAGAGGAGGGTGCGGAAGCGGGGGTCGGCGCGCAAGGGAGCGAACTCCAGGGCGCTCTTGAAGTGCTCCGCGTCGCTCTCGCCGGCCTCGACCGCCTTCTCGATGTAGTCGAGGGCGTCGCCGAAGTCGCCGCGGCGGGCGCGGACGCTGGCGAGCGCCGAGAGGGCCGGGGAGTAGCGCGCGTCGGCGGCGACGGCCCGCACGAGCAGCTCTTCGGCGGTCTCCAGGTCGTCGGCGGCGTAGTAGAGGCTGGCGTAGGAGTAGAGCGTGCGGGGGTTCGCCGGGTCGCTCTTGAGGGACTCCACGAAGTGCTCCTCGGCCTCCCGCACCTCGCCCCGAACCTCGTGCAGGAGCCCGATCTCCAGGTGCGCCTCCGGGTTCTCGGGGTCGAGGGCGAGCATCGCCTGGTAGGCCTCGGCGGCCCCCGGCTCGTCGCCCAAGGAGAGCCTGACCTCCCCCAGGGTGTGGAGGTGCCGGATCTCGTCCCGCCCCAGCGCGACGGCCTCCTCGGAGAGCCTGAGCGCCTCCCGGAGGTCCTTGCGCTCGGAGAGGAGGTGGGCGGCGAGCTCGTCCCTGATCTCGGGCGAGCCGGGGCAGTCCTCGAGGCCCCGCCGGAAGGCCGCCTCGGCCCTCTCGGGCTCGCTGTTGCGGGCGTGGCAGATCCCCAGGTTCGCGTGCGCCTCCCACCACTCGGGCGTCTCGTCTATTACCTCCTCGTAGGCCTCCACCGCCTCGTCGTAGCGGCCGAGCATGTCTAAAGTGTTAGCCCTGAAGGTGCGCGCCCCGCTCTTCTGCTCCTCGGCCGAGGCCACCTCCACTGCCTTCTCGAAGAACTCGAGGGCCTGGGCGTAGTCGGCGGCGTCGAAGGCGGTGAGGCCGGCGTTTATGAGCATGTCGGCGTCCTCGGGGTGGCGCGCCGTCCAGCGCTCGAAGGTGGCCTTCGCCAGAGCGGGCTCCGCCATCGAGCCGTAGTAGCGGCCGAGCTCGACGTAGGCCTCCGGGTACTCGGGGTCCGCCTCTATCGCGCGCTCGAGGTGGTGCACGATCTTGAACGGCTCGTCGCGCCTCAACGCCACCAGCGCGAGCCCCATCCTCGGCGCGACCCACTCGGGGTCGAGCTCCAGGGCGTCCAGGAAGCTCGCCTCGGCCTCCTCCAGGCGGTCCAGGTTCAGGAGGGCGCGGCCGACCGCCTCTATGACCTCCGGGTTCTCGGGCGCGGCCGCGAGCGCCTGCTCGAAGCGGGAGAGGGCCTCCTCGATCAGGCCCTCCCCGGCGAGGATCTCGCCCTGCTCCAGGTACTCTTCGTACTCCATCACCCAGATTAAACCAGAAGATGGGGCGGGAGAGTGTGTACAATCTTGCGGGCACGGATCCTGAAGGGGGAAGCCTTTGAAGAACCCGCCGGTGGTCGCGAGGATCCCGGTCCGCTACAGCGACCTCGACCCCTACGGCCACGTCAACAACGCAGCCTACCTGGAGTTCTTCGAGGAGATCCGCATCTCCTACTGGCGCGCCCTCGCCGGCCTGGTGGGCATCGAGGAGCTCGAGGCTGGCGACGTCCCCGGCGCCCGGTACGTGATCGCCGAGACGACGGTCCGCTACAAGGCTCCCATCTTTCTCGACGACGCCCTCTACGGCGCGGCCACCGTCCCCACGGTCGGCAACCGCTCCTACGCCATGAGCTTCGAGCTCCGCACCGGCGAGTCTTTCGAAGGGGGCACGCTCGTCGCCGAGGGCTTCGCCGCCCACGTCTTCTTCGACCCCGCAACCGACGAGGTGCAACCGCGCCCCGACTGGTTCCTCCCAGCCGTCGCCAAGCTCGAGGGCCGCCCCGAACAGGCTTTCGTCCCGACAGAGACCTGACCGAAGCGCCCCGGCAGCACGGTCCCGACCAGGCTGCACTTTGGGAGCGCAAGTCACCCGGTCGCCGGGATCGTTGGTGAGCAGAGACTGGCCGGCCCGACGATCCGCAGGTTGTGGGCCATGACGCGCCACAGTATGATGGCCGCTGCTGCCCGCGGTAACGGCCGAGGTGTCACACGCGTGGGAAGCGGCGGGGCGCGAGGAGGCAGCCAAGAGGGGAGCGCCTGATGGAGTTGCGAGCCGTGATGGGACGGGTCTTGGGCCTGCTCGGCACGATCTGCGTCGTCATCAGCGGTCTCTCGGGTGCACCCTCCAAGTAGAGCGAGCGATGGCCGGATGCGACGTGACTGGGACGCTCGCCACGCTGCTGGCCGGCGGCGCGAGGTCCTCGTTGGCGAACGGCCAGGGGGATAGGGGATGAAGGGCAAGCTCGTGGGAGCCGGTCTCATCGCAGGAGCGGCTTATATGGCGTACGAGCGTCTACGCAAACCCGCGCCGCTCGAGGTCGGTTACGCGGACGCCCCGACCAGGGTACTCATCGTGGGCGGCGGGTTCGGAGGACTCGCGGCGGCGCGGGAGCTGGCGCGCAAGTTCGGCGGAAGGGGAGATGTCGGTGTGGCCTTGCTCGACCAGGTGAACCACACCACCTTCTGGCCGATGGTTCCCGCCGTCATCCCCAGGGACGTGGAGGTGCGGGACGTCGCCCACTCCATCCGGCGCATCCTCATGCCGCTCGGGGTCGAGTTCTATCAAGAGAAGGTCACGGGGGTAGACTTCGAGGCGCGCGAGGTAAAGATTGCCAACGGCGCCTTCTCCTACGACTACCTCGTCCTGGCGCCTGGCAGCCGCACGACCTTCTTCGGCACCCCTGGCGCCGAGGAGAATGCCCTCGACACAAAGGGTCTGCGCCACGTCCTCCGAGTACGCAACCACGTGATCGACTGCTTCGAGGAGGCCGAGCGGTTGCGCGGGGACCTGCCGGAGGGACTGCTGACCTTCGTGTTCGTCGGTGGTGGTCCCACCGGGGTAGAAGCCGCGGCCGACACGCACGACTTGATCTTCGACGTGCTTAGGCAAGATTACCCCAACGTGGACTTCGGGAAGGTGCGCGTCGTGCTGGTCAACGCCGGAGATCACATCCTCCAGGGCATAGATCCCTCGCTGGTGCACGCCGCCACGCGCAGGTTGGCCTCGCAGCGGATAGAGGTCATCAACAACGCGAAAGCCAAGGAAGTGCGTCCCGACGCCGTGGTGCTCTCTGATGGAAGCACTATTCCGGCTCGCACGACGGTGTGGGCCGCGGGGATAGAGCCTTCTCCGCTCGTCAAGGACCTCGACGCGGAGAAGGATCACCGCGGGAGGCTCGTCGTCGACGAGTTCTTGCGCGTGAAGAACAGAGGTGGGGTCTACGCCGTGGGGGACTGCGTTAGCGTGGACTACGATGGTCCGCCCGTCCCCGCCCTGGCCCAGGCTGCCGAGCAGGAGGGTAAAAGGGCGGCGCTGAACCTCGCGGCGAGGATCGAAGGCGAGAGGCCCGTGCCCTTCCGGTACCGTTCCCTGGGCCAGCTGGTTGACCTCGGCGAAGACAGCGCCCTCGTCGATATCCTGGGCGTGCGGATCAGCGGTCGGGTCGGTGGGCTCATGTGGAAGGGCATCTATCTCTACGAGCTTGGCTACAACCTCAACCGGGCGCAGGTTCTAGCCAATTGGGCGATCAACCTGTTCGCCCGACCCGACACCTCCAAGCTTTTCGAGGATGGCGAGGATCCGACCACAGGAGGGTGATACAGCGTGGCGCAGCAGGGCAAAGACGACATGCTCGTCCGTCAGGCCAAGGCGGTACTGGACTTCAACTGGACCGGTGAGTACACCCAGCCGGGACCCCGCCTCTACCCGCACCAGTGGTCGTGGGACTCGGCGCTCATCGCCATCGGCTACTGCCGCTACGACCAGGAGCGCGCCACGCGGGAGCTCAGGCACCTCTTCGAGGCCCAGTGGAAGAACGGTCTGCTGCCGCAGCTCGTCTTCAACCCCCACTTCACATCCTACTTCCCGGGGCCCAACTTCTGGCACGCAAAGGAGAGCCCCGACGCCCCCGAACACCGCCAGACCTCTGGAGTGGTGCAGCCGCCCGTTCACGCCACAGCCTCCCTCTACATCTACCGGCACGCCCAGGACGGGGCAGGGGCCAAGGAGTTCCTCGCGTACGCCTACCCCAAGCTGAAGGCGTGGCACGATTACCTCTACAGGGAGAGGGACCCCGATAACGAGGGGCTAGTCTACATACGCCATCCCTGGGAATCGGGCATGGACAACTCCCCCATATGGGATCAGATCTTTCAGCGGATGCACCTCAGGGCCGACCAGATACCTCGCTACCAACGCGCCGACGTCCACGCCGTATCCGCCGCGGACCGGCCCACCGGCTCAGCCTACGACCGCTTCGCTTATCTGGTCAAATTCTTCGCCGATCTCGCCTACGACGAGGAGAAGATCAGGTCCGCCTGCCCCTTCCTGGTGCAGGACGTACTCTTCAACTCCTTGCTGGCGAAAGCCAACATGGACCTCGCGGAGTTGGCACGGATCGTGGGAGAGGATGCCTCATCCCACGAGGAACTGGCGGAGAAGACGAGGCGCGCCGTCGACGAGAAGCTCTGGGACGAGGAGCGCGGGACGTACCTGGACTACGACTTCGCCGACGGCAAGCCGATACGCGTGTACTTCGGTCCGAACCTGGCGGGCCCGTTGTACGCCGGCATCCCCGACCAGACCAGAGCAAAGCGGCTGGTCGAGACCCTGAAGAACGACGGGTTCGGCCTGGCGGACGAGAACGTCACGCCCATACCGAGTTACGACATGCATGGGTACGGGTTCTTCGAAGAGAGGTACTGGCGTGGACCGGTCTGGATCAACATCAACTGGTTCTTGATGCACGGGCTCAGAGCCTACGGTTACGAGGATCACGCCGAGCGCCTGCGCCGGACGATAATCGACCTGTGCCGGGAAGAAGGCTTCAACGAGTACTTCGGCCCCACGAGCGGGCGGGGACTCGGCTCGATACTCTTCTCCTGGTCGGCGGCGCTGCTCCTGGACGTGCTAATGGAGGACGGGAGGTAAGGGCTTGCAGCTTCAGAACAAGGTGGCCGTCATCACGGGTTCGTCGTTGGGTATCGGCAGCGCCATCGCACTCGCCCTTGCCAGAGAGGGCGCCGCGGTCGCCGTCGATTACAGGAGCCATCCCGACGAAGCGAAGCAGATAGTCGATGAGGTGGCAGGCTCCGGCGGCAGGGCCGTATCGGTACACGCGGACGTCTCCGATCCCGGGGACGTGAGGAACCTCATCCAGAGAGCCGTCGAGGAGTTCGGCAGGCTCGACATCATGATCAACAACGCCGGCATCGAAGAGAAGATGCCCTTTCTCGAGACACCTCTGGACGTCTGGAACAGGACCATCGCCGTGAACCTCACCGGGGCGTGGCTCGGGTGCCAGGAGGCGGCCAGGCAGATGGTTGCCCAGGGCGGACCGGGGCGCATCATCAACGTCTCGTCCGTGCACGAAGACCTGCCCATGCCGACCAACTCCCCCTACTGCGCTGCCAAGGGGGGCCTGAGGATGCTTACGCGCACCATCGCCGTCGAGCTTGCGCCGCACGACATCACCGTCAACAATATCGCCCCCGGTGCAGTGGACACCCCGATGGACGCCCCCCTCAAGGGGGATCCTGATCGGATGCAGCAGCTGCTCTCGGAGATACCACTCCAGCGGATGGGAAAACCGGAGGAGGTGGCCGCTCTCGCCGTGTACCTGGCCTCCGACGCCGCCGCATACGTGACGGGCAGCACCTTCGTCATAGACGGCGGGATGATGCGGCACTCCGGAAGCTTGTGAGCGGGTCCCTCTCCGCCGGCCTGCAGCGCGTCGCGCGAGCCGCCGCGGTTCGGCGAAGGGGGCGGGGCTACGTCGCCGGTCTGGCCAGGCGGTAGAGAGGAGCGGAGATGGGCGAGAAGCGAGCCCGGGATCTCGGTGTGACGGTCGGGCATCTTCCGGCTGGTACGTACAACGCTATCACCGACGTCGAGGGGGTGCGCGTCGGGCACTCGACGATCGTCCGGGGGGAGGGACCTCTCGTCGTCGGCGAGGGGCCGGTGAGGACCGGCGTTACCGTCGTCTGCCCGCGCGAGGGGTTCACCAGGGAGGACCCCGTCTTCGCCGGCTCCCACCGCTTCAACGGCAACGGGGAGATGACGGGCCTCGAGTGGGTCAGGGAGGCTGGCGCTTTAGAGACGCCGGTGGCGATCACCAACACCCACAGCGTCGGCGTCGTGCGCGACGCCCTCGTCGCCGCCGAGTTCGAGGAGAGCGCCGAGGAGTACTGGGTCCTGCCCGTCGTCGCCGAGACCTACGACGGCACCCTCAACGACATAAACGGCCAGCACGTAACGGCAGACCACCTGCGCGAGGCTCTGGCGAACGCGCGCGGCGGACAGGTCGAGGAAGGCTCCGTCGGCGGGGGGACGGGCATGATCTGCCACGAGTTCAAGGGCGGCATCGGCACCGCCTCGCGCCTGCTCTCCGAAGAAGACGGCGGCTGGACCGTCGGCGCCCTCGTCCAATCGAACTACGGCCGCCGCCACATGCTCAGGGTGGACGGTGCCCCCGTGGGGCGCGTCCTGAGTACCGAGCGCGTCCCTTCGCCTTACGAGGAGGAGGACACGCCGCCCGCCGGCACGGGTTCGATCATCGTGATCCTCGCCACCGACGCGCCGCTCTTGCCGACCGGGTGCGACCGCCTCGCCCGGCGTGCGAGCATCGGCCTCGGCAGGATGGGCGGCGGCTGCGACGACGGGAGCGGCGACATCTTCCTCGCCTTCGCAACGGGCAACGGCGGTCTCCCGGGCTCCGGTCTCCCGGACCAGCCGGCGGCCATCCCCCTCACCACGATCCCCGGCGCTGCCATGACCCCCCTCTTCTACGCCGCCGCCGAGGCCACCGAGGAGGCCATCCTGAACGCCCTCCTCGCCGCCGGCACCATGACCGGCCGCGACGGCATCACGGCGCACGGGCTCGCCCCGGATCTACTGCTCGGCGCCCTCGACGAGGCCCGCTCACTCTGCGCGCGAGGGGAATGAGGAGGACGACGTGATAGACGGCGAGCGACTGTGGCGCAGGATCTCCGAGCTCGGCGAGATAGGCAGGCAGGAGGGCGGCGGGGTGACCCGGCTCTCCTTCACCGACGAGGTGCGGGCCGCCAAGGACAGGGTTGCCTCCTACATGGAGGAGGCCGGTCTCTCGGTCAAGGAGGACGCGGCCGCCAACCTGATCGGGAGGCGAGAGGGGAGGGACCCCGATGCCCCCGCCGTCCTCGTCGGCTCGCACGTGGACTCCGTGTACAACGGCGGCGACTTCGACGGTCCCCTGGGCGTGCTCGCGGGTATCGAGGTCGTGCACGCGATGGAGGAACAGGGGGTTGAGACGGAGCACCCCGTCGAGGTAGTCGTCTTCACCGACGAGGAGGGTGCCCGTTTCTCCTTCGGCATGATCGGGAGCCGCGCGCTGGCCGGCAAGCTCACCCCCGAGGACCTGGAGAGGTACGAGGATAGCGACGGCGTCTCGATCGCCGAGGCGATGCGTGCCAGCGGGCTCGACCCGGGGCGCGTCGGCGAGGCGGCGCGTCCCGCGGGGTCGGTAGGGGGCTACGTCGAGCTGCACATCGAGCAGGGTCGGGTGCTCGAGAACGAGGACCTCCCTGCCGGGATCGTCACGGGCATCGCCGGCGCCGTCTGGTTCCGCTTCGCCCTCGAGGGGGAGGCGGGGCACGCCGGCGCGACGCCGATGAGCCTGCGGCACGACTCTTTAGCCGCGGCGGCGGAGATCATTGGCCTCGCCGAGGCCGAGGCGTCGGCTACCGGCACGACCGTGGCCACCGTCGGCCAGCTGAGCCTGGAGCCGGGCGGCATCAACATCATCCCCGGTCGGGTGGAGTTCTCGCTCGACCTGAGGGACATAGACGAGGCGGTCAGGGACGGCGTCGAGCGCCGGATCCGGGAGGGGGCGCAGGGGATCTGCCGCCGGCGCGGCGTGGCGCTGGAGGTCGAGGTTCTGCAGCGCATCGCGCCCGCGCCCTGCTCCGAGCTCGTCATGCACGCCGTGGAGAGGGCCTTCGAGAGGTTGGATCTCCGCCCGCACACCCTGCCCAGCGGGGCCGGGCACGACGGGATGCACCTCGCCGAGGTGTGCCCTATGGGCATGATCTTCGTCCGCTCCAGGGACGGCGTCAGCCACAGCCCCGAGGAGTGGAGCACGAAGGAAGATTGCGCCGCCGGTGGCGAGGTTCTATGTTGGACGGTGCTAGATCTGGCGGGTGGGGACCTGGTTCCAGGGAGGGGAGAACCGTCGCAACCGTAACCTGCGACGACCTCGTCGAGGAGGTCGGGCCAGAAGCCCGGTTTGCCCGAGCGTTGTCCCTTCCGCGGTATAAGGCTCTGAGGTTCCAAGGCTTTAAGGTTTTGAGAGTTGGAGAGTCGGGAAAGCATCCCGCCAATCACCCCTGAAAACCTAATAGCCTGAGAACCTAAGAACCTCTTTCCCGAAGGCCAGTACGTTTAGCGAGCCGCTCGAGGAGGACTCCCGGCTAAAGCCCGCCGCCGCCCCGCCCAAGAACATGGTGGTGGAGCTTGCTGACCTCGAAGCCTACGGCGAGCCCGGGGCCGTCGTCTACCTGGCGGACTGCGTCGAGCTGATGCGCCTGATGCCCGCCGCGAGCGTGGATGTGGTCTTCGCCGACCCTCCCTACCGCCTCTCGGGCGGCGGCGTGACCGTGAGCAGCGGGAGGCTCGTCCCTGTGGACAAGGGGAGCTGGGATCGCTCGCTGGGCTTCAAGAAGGACCACGAGTTCAACGTGAGGTGGCTGCGAGAGGCGCGGCGCGTCCTCAAGCCCGACGGCACGCTGTGGGTCAGCGGCACCCACCACATCATCTTCAGCCTCGGCTTCGCGCTGCAGAGCCTGGGTTTTCGCGTGATCAACTCCGTCGTCTGGCAGAAGCCCGACCCGCCGCCAAACGCGCTGCGCACGGCCTTCACGCACGCGCACGAGACTTTGCTGTGGGCAAGCAGGGGCAAGAAACACACCTTCAACTACGACCTCATAAACAGCATAGATCCCGCCTCCCAGGTCTCTTCTATCTGGCGTATCCCCGCTGTGCCCAAGCGCGAGAAACTACACGGCTACCATCCCACCCAGAAGCCCTTGAGGCTCGTCAGGCGGGCGCTGGTGGCCTCGACGCGAGAAGGTGAGCTAGTGTTCGACCCGTTCTCGGGCTCGGGGACCACGGCTGTGGCGGCCAAGGAGCTAGACCGCTTCTTCGTGGGGACGGAGCTCGGGAGGGGCTTCTGCGAGCTCGCGGGGCGGCGCATCGGGGCGACCGAGCGGGGTAACTTGCTGCGTGAGATATCGGAAGTGCTTTGCGCGCGCGGAGGCTATGCGTGAGGGTGCCCGAGCGTCTCACCCGAGGCGTCCCCGCCCGGCACGCCACCCGGCACGCCGCCACGAGGGCGGCGCTGGAGCAGGCGGAGGAGCTAGCCTAACCTATTCACCAACCGTTGAGTTGCCCCAGCGGCTATCGTTAGGGGCGCACCTAATCTTGATCGAATACGCTCACTCGGCAAACATCCTCCACCATCACTACGACACGCGCTCGCCGACCTCCTTTGAGCACCTCCTGTGGCCGGGCGGGCTTCAAACTAGTAATCGTCCTTCCTCCCCGCTGCCCTTGCTCTTGAGCCACTCGGTTGGGCGACGAGATGCTGGCGGTGGTGGGAGAGACGATGCAGCCTACCCACGTGGGATTGTGGCTGCGGCCTGATTGGAGCGCGAAGGGTGGTAGGGGAGGGACGCGCCACTAGAGGGTGATGTCCATCTTCGTCCGGTCTTCGTGGATCACGGCGCGAAACAGCAGCGGTCCCGTTGTCGTGATCGGCGTTGACCGACGCGGAGTCGGTCGCGAGAAGTCCTCCCGCCTGCCCCGGCGTAGATACGGAGTAAGCTAACGGGGACGTGGAGCAAGCCAGAAGAGGGAGCGCCGGGACATGGGCACCACGGAGATCATCGGGCACATCGAGAGGGAGTTGGGGATGTCGGAGACTTCCCGGGTTACGACCTTCCGGGGCATCAGGGAGGACGCGGACGGCGGCCTGCGGGAGACCACGGTGGAGGTACTGGACGCCGGCAAACGCGCGAAGGGGCGCCGCTTTGCCGTCAACCTCCGGTTCGAGGGCGGCGGGGAGCGCGTGATCGGCAATCCCGCCGCCACGCTGGAGGAGGCACTCGCCGACGCGGTCGCGCGCCTGGGCTGACCGCTTTCCCTCGGCGGCGGGCGAGTGAGAGGGCCTCGTCTGGTACGCCGGCACGAGGTCGAGGGTGGAGGCGAGAGCCACGCTGGAACAGGCGGAGGAGGTCCATCGGACGCTGGAGGATTTGGGCAGGGAGCTGAGGGGAGAGGTACCATAGACGCGGCTATTCGGGGCAAGCGAGAAGTGCAAATTAGGGGAGGAGAAACTGCAAATGATGGACCACGAGAGACAAGAGAGGGATCTTCAGGAGGTCTTCGACGCCACCCAGACCTCCTACCGGGCGGCCGTGGAAAATGCCTTCGCGCTTCAGGAGAGGACCCTCGAGTTCGCTCGACGCCTAATGGAGTCTTCGGTGGAGGCGCTACAGACCCAGGCCGAGACCAACCGTGCGACGCTCGAAATACTGACCGAAGATTCTAGGAAGCATCGGGAAGCCATGGAGAACCTGCTTAGAGAGTCGACCAAGGTCTACGAGAGTCTTCTTCGCAGCCCCTTCTCCCATCACCAGGACCGCTCCAAGTTCGAGGAAGCCACGGAGGCGCCCGAGGTTCGGCCCTGAACGTAGCCAGAGGGCTCGGTTTGCGAGGAGTAGATCTCTTTCTACGAGCTTCGGCGAAAAAGGCGCGATAAAGGGCCGGGTCCCACTAAGGATACCCCGGCCCGCGCTGTGCCGCCAGACCGGGTGAAGTGTCCTAGCCCCGGCCCATAAATGGCGGGCGGTGGGCAGGATAGAGCACGCGCCCTTGGATGGGGGGAGGGCTTCCACCCCAACCGACCTAAGACCGTCGCCCACACCCACACCATACCACAGGTAAGTTACAAATGTTTCAATACTGACCAGGTCGGGTACAGGCGCCGTGGGATAATGTACCTGCCTGCCGACCCATACTAGGGTTGGCAGGCACTTGGCCCGCTCCCAGATGGGTGATTGTGATGGACCGGCATGAGAATTTGCAGGAGCTTCTTACGCGGCTCAACAACATCCGCGACTCCATGGAAGAAGCGTTGGCCGATATCAGGGGTATCGAGGACGACTACCGGCGTGGGCTGCTCGAAGCCCACATCAGGGGCGCTATACGCGAAATAAACGCCCAAATAACCGAGCTTGTGTCTTCGCGTCAAGAGATGGCAGAGGACTAGGGCGAAGAAACTAGGGCGAAGCTAAAGCGCTCCTGGTGGCCTAAAGGGTATCCGGAGGATAGGAGGCGCATGCAGGGCGACGGGCCGAGACACCGAGAGGACAACGAGCGGCTAAAGAGGCGCATCGTGGACGCCATCTGTGAGGAGTGGGAGCGCGCGGAAGGCGACCTCGATAGCATGGAGGTGTATGACCGTCTTATAGGCGAAGGCGAGAACTTCCCTCTCTCTGAGATGGAAGAGTTCATGTACGAGCTGGTGGCCAGGGACCTGATAAGCGGCACGATCCATCTGGGGGACGTGCGGATCACGGATATCGCCCCCGACCTGTGCGGCTAGGAATCCAAGCTAAGGACCAGAAGGCGGGCGGGGAAATAGGAAGAGGGCCGGGACCCACCTAGAGGACCCCGGCCGCTGCACCTACCTCTACATTGCCCTTATATGCCCAGCTTCTGTACGAAATCGGCCTGCATGTCGGCTGCGGATCCCGGCTAGGGGTTTCTCCTGCCCCTCATCTGGCGTTCCGCATCTTCACGCCGTTCAAGGGCTTCTTCTTCCTGCTCGCTCATGCGGCGCTCCGCTTGCTCGCGCCGTCCACGGGCTTCTTGCTTCTGTTGTGTGCGCAGCTTGCGCACCTCTTCCTCGGA
>DATACV010000478.1:0-6678 GCA_036258875.1 Rubrobacteraceae bacterium | reverse complement strand
GCCTTCGGGGGCCTCCCGCTCCTCTATGCACCGACCTCCTAGAAGTAGAAGTTCTCGGCAGGTTGATACTCCACCGAGCCTCCCTGCCAGGGTACGATCGGCCTTTTAGGTGACCGAGGAGGAAGGGAGCATCACATGGCTGCCCACAAAAAGATCTTCATCGGCCCGCAAGAAGGCGCCCACTTCCCATGATAGACATAACCCACAAGGTGACGGTGGAGAGATTCGGCGGCGCCTTTACGATCATCGAGGCGGGACTCCCTCCAGGCGAGATGATCCCTCCGCACACCCACACCCACGAGGACGAGTGCGCCTTCGTGTTGGAAGGCGAGCTGACCTTCGATGTCGGAGGAGATCGTGGTCGCTCCTGCCGGATCGTTCGTTCTCAAGCCGCGAGGGATCTACCACGCCTTCTGCAACACGGGTGCGGTGCCCAACCGGCACCTAGAGATACATACCCCGGGTGACTTCGAGGACTACTACGACGAGTACGAGCGGATCGTCGAGAGCCAGATGAGCGAGGAGGAGCGCAGGGAGGCCCGCGTCGAACTCGGGGAGCGCTACGGCATCGCCTGGCACGAGGAGCTCGTCCCCGAGGTCAGAGCCCACTTCGGTCTAGAGCCGTAGACTTTATTCACCCGACGACGTAGAAGGTAGGCGTTCTCGGAAGATCGGGGCAAAGAGGTGGGCCGGGACTCCTCCTTATTTGCCCCGGCCCTCTGCTATTTATGGGGATATCTAGTCTAGGTGGGAGCCCGGTACCCGCGTCGTTCCCGTGCCGGGGGGTATGTCACCCGCATCGTCGTGAACGGCGGCCGAACCCGCGCCAGTTGTGGGCATGTTCCCCGCGTCGTCATGGACGACGGCCGGACCGGTTCCTGCCTTCTGGGTGGCGTTCTCCGACCCGACCTCGCTCGTCGCGAGGGGGATCACCCACACCAAGAGCGCCAACACCGCCGCGACCGCCAAAACGGCCGCGATGACCAGCAGCGCGTTCAGCCGCCTGCGTGGATGTACGGTGCTCGCTCCTTGCACCGCTCCGCCTACTTGCACCTCAGTTCCTCCTTCTTGCGGGGTAGACACGGAGATCCCTACGTCACGGAGGTCCGACCGCCAAGCTGAAGCACCTATTCTTCATCAGGATCGTCTCCTTTCTCCGGGGCTTGTACCGAATGCACCATACTCCTGTATTGGAACGAACGTATCGTTCAAATGCACCATTTTTTACTCACGCAAATGGGCTAGTTTTGGCTGTCGCCTTAAGGACGATCGACTTGAAGGTGTTTGACGATGTCTGCACGAGCCGAGCGAACCTAATCACCCGAGTGCCTAGAAGGAAGCGTTCTCGGAAGTTCGGGGGCCGCTGGGTATGGGGACGTGGGTCGCTACGTGCGCCCTCGCTCAAGTGTTGCTCTGACCGCCCCGTCCTCCTCGTGCCGCCAAGAGTAGCGGATGCCCAGGTGCTCCATTATCGGTTCGAAGCTGTCCCACATCACCTCACCGTCGGTGCGCTCCAACCCCAACACTTGCGCGATTTCCTCGTCGGGCCACCCCTCAATGAGCACCTCGGCGTGCGCCTCGTCTCCCGATAGCGAGCGCAACGTGCCGCCCACCGAGACGGCGTTCAGCGCTACCGTCCTCGCCACGGCTGTGATCGGCTGGTCGCGCAGCTCTTCCCAGCCGGGGGCGAACCGGCTGCCGAAGAACCTCACGTAGTCGTCCACCGCCAAGCCCTTCTCCTTGAGGTAGGCGATGGTGGCGAGGATGAAGGCCGTCGCGTTGCCTTTAGCTTGGGCCAGGAGTTCTTCGGTCGTGAAGTCGGTGTTGGCTGCGTCGCTCATGGGCGCCTCCCTCGCGCGGTTTCCTGGCAGGACCAGCTTACGGTGGTATTGTAGGCTCGGGCACATAGTCATGTGGACCGCCGCCGAGCCTTATTCACCGAGATCCTGGAAAGAGGAGTTCTGAGAAGTTCGTCTGGAAGCCACCGCAGGCTCTCTAGATCGAAACCGCCGGTTTGGTGACGTAACCGGACGAGGAGGCCGCGGGCGTCGGCTCGTTCCGGCACAGGTCGCTCAGAGCGTCGCAGGCCGTGAAGAGTGGCGAAGGTCTCGAGCTGGCGGAGTTGCTCGTTCAGATCGGTCGAGGTCGGACCGACGACGAGGCGGCCGACGCCCTGGGTACGACCCTACCTACTCGCCTAACCGTCCAGAAAGAGTCAGGCTGTTGAAAAGCTCCTTCGCACCTTGTTTCTGAGTCCCGGTCGGGCTCTGAGAGAGCCCTGGTTTCCTCTCTAGGCCTCGTGGGAGGCGTGCCAGGCGCGGGATGAAAGCGACTGCCTACGACCGATGGTACGGGTACTGGAAGCTCATGCAAGAGAGTCGGCCTCCGAGAAACCAGCTTGCTGAGGCCAGAACTTCTCTCCTGGTAGATGCTCGTGATCCCTGAGGTCCCTACGCGTGCGCCCGTACGCCCTCGATCGTATAGGTGTCGATTCGCTCACCTTCTCTGATAGCGTAATCGGCCCTCACCTCGGCCGGCCTAGCCCCTACCTCGCCGGTCATCCCATCCTTGATGGAAACGTGGAACGAGGCCTCCGTGCCAGCCGCTCCCCTGTGCGGCAGCTCGATGACGAGTCCTTCCTCTCGGGCAATGCCATCCGCTGCGTAGGCGCGCATCACGGCGCCCCGCGCCCGTCCCCTGATCAACCCGAAACCCTTCCCTTCGAGGTTCGCATACAGTTTGCGGACGTCCGGGTTTCTCCTCCTGATCGAGCCGAACAGGCGCAGTGTCTGCCGTGGGGTAAGTCTCACGAACCTGATACGGGATGCGCTCGCTTTCTCGGCGCTGTCTCCATCTCTCCCTTCTCGGGCTCGAGGGTTTCCGGGTAGCAGGAAGGTGACCACGCCGTAGGTCCTTAACGTCTTGAGGGCCGTGCGCCGGTCGATTTCCTTAACCGACTCGATCGCGTAACCGCCAGAATACTCTGGCGAAGGCGCCAGCGTAATCTCGAAGCCAGGTGCCTCATCTCGGCGGAAGATCCTGGCTACACGCGCTGCCCGCCAAGGTCCCAACCCCATCAGCATCCGCGTTTTCATAGACAGCCCCGTGTAAGCGAGCATTCTCTTCCCGGCGACTTCCAGGAGCGTCGGTTCCCACTTCCACCCCGGGCGGGCCTTTGACAGCGACCTCTGGGCCTGTGGGTCGTTGAGGCTACGTACGCTTAACCAACCCCTGGCCTCCTCGACCACCGCGGCTATCTCGGTACACGTCGAGCAACCGAAATCGAAGAGGAGGTAGCGTCCTTCAGCTAATCCGTCGTCCATGTATCCCTCGGTTCGCCACCGTCAGCGTACGGCACCTCTTACATCGTGGAGCTATGCACTCGCACAACAGTCTGGCGCAGGCGCGGACGTGTATCGCCTACCCAGGGTAGGGTAGATCCCATACCCTGGTATGGTTTTGCGGCTTCTGCGGCGGTTTTGCCCCCGCCAGGGTCGACAAGCACTCGCGGGAAGTCTACAGTTGTACCCGCAGCACTTGGCCGGGACTTCGCGGCGGCGCCGGCCATCGAAGAGTCACCGTTAAGGGGGCTGGCGTTTGGGGAAGACGTCGCTGGCGCTATTGCTGACGGTCATCTTGGGAACCGTCCTCCTTGTCTTGCTGGTGCACCCTTCGAGGGCGCAGGTGAGCTCGGCCTCCCTGGGACAGTACGGGTCCTCGGTAGGCCAGGACGCCGACACGGCGAGGGAAGGTTTCGAGAACAGCCGCGGCGGAGATCCGGGCGCGGCGGTCGCCGAAGGGTCGGATCGTTCAGGTTACCCGGAGGGCGACGCCACTGGCGTCACGCCGTCCGGCTCTTCGAGTGGCGCGCGGGGTAGCACCGACGAGGCGTCGGAGGATGAGGTTGCCGTCGCGGAGATGCCCGAGAGGGCTTCTTCTGAGGACGATCCGGACAGGCTTCCGGAAACCGGCGGGCCCGGCGCGACGGTCCTGTTGTGGGCCGGGATCTTGCTCCTGACGCTCGGCCCGGGGGCGCGCGTGATCCGCGGCGCCGACCGCTAGGTATCCCGGTTAAGGATCCCGCTGTCGATGGCGGCGAGAACGGCCGCGGCGCGGTGGTGCACCCCGAGCTTCTTGTAGATGTTGTTGAAGTGCCACTTCACGTTGGAGTGCGTAACGAACAGGCGCCGAGCTATCTCCTTGTTCTCGAGGCCCTCGGCCGCCAGCGCCAGCATCTCGAGCTCGCGGCGGGTGAGAGAGCCCACCGGGCGCGGTCGCGGTTGCGACGACGAACCGCCGTTCTCGGGGCCGCCGAGGTAGCGGATCAGGCGCGCGTTCACCCTGGGGTCCACGGGGACCCCACCCTCCACGACCTCGCGCACGGCGCCTTGCAGCTCCTGCCGCGAGCGATCCTTGAGCAGGTAGCCTGCGGCCCCCTTCGCGAAGGCGGCGAGGATCCTCTCATCGTCGTCGTAGGTGGTGAGGACGAGGACCCTGGCGGCGGGCAGCTCTGCTTTTATGCGGCCCGTGGCCTCGGCGCCGTCCATCCCTGGCATGCTCAGGTCCATGAGCACCACGTCCGGCTCGAGGCGGCGGGTCAGTTCGACGGCCTCGGCTCCATCCTCCGCCTCGCCGACAACCTCGAAGCCGGGCTGCCGCTCGAGCCTGGAGCGCACGCCGTCGCGGACCACGAAGTGGTCGTCGCAGATGAGCACGCGGATGGGGCGCCCGACGCTCCGCCCCGCCGCGCTCATCTCGGGCCGCCCGCCGCAGGCACTGTTGGGGTCGCGGCGGGAGGACCGACTTCGAAGCGTACCGAGAGCGTGGTCCCCCCACCCGGTGCCCCTCCGATGTGGAGGGACCCGCCCGCGTTTCGCACGAGCCGGCGCATGGCCTTCAGGCCGTGGCCACCCGCCACGAGGCGGCCACGGGGCTCCGGGCCGACTGCCTCGCTACCGTCGGGTCCGACGCCGTCGTCGCGGACCTCGAGTGAGACCCGGCCCGAGCCGTAGGAAAGGACGAGGTCGACTGCCGAGGCGCCAGCGTGCTTGCCGACGTTGGCCATCCCTTCTCTCGCGGCCTTGAACAGCACGACCCCAACGTTCGGCGGTAGGGGGAAGGGCTCGCCTTCAGTGGCCGTCCGGACCCGGATGCCGGTCTCTTCCCGGAAGTCCTCGGCCTCGGCGGCGAGCAGCCGGGGCAGATCCCTGGAGAAGTGGTCGGTGTTCAGCGCTCGGACGAAGAGACGCGCCTCCTCCACGGTGTCCCGGGATATCTTCAGGGCGAGCGCCAGTTCTCTGCGGTCCTCGTCCTCCAAGCGGTCGATACCGCGCACGTCCTCGATGCGGTTGCCCACCGCTATGCAGCCCTGGATGACGGTGTCGTGGATCTCGTCGGCGAGGCGCTCCCGCTCACTGCGTACTCCGGATCTCTCGGCGAGCCGCTCCTGGCGAAAGATGGTGAGCTGCTGCGCCGCCAGCGGCGCGGCGTCTAGGCAGGCGCGCGCCACCGACCGCGCCCGCTGCGGCAAGACGAACACGAGGAGGCCGACCGGAGCGCCGCCGGTGGACAGGGCAGCCACAGAGGCACTCCCGAAGGGGAGCAGCAGTCGTAGGTCCCCAGGCAGCCGTCTCACCGGCTCGGGGCGCGGCCACCCCCCACGAAGCGAAGCCAAGGCGCGGACCGCTTCCTCCGGGAGGCGCGCGCCGATCGGCCACGAGTCGAGCGCGGGCCACGCCGCACACAGTTCGTACGGGACCGCGGGCGCTCCCTCGTTTCGCCCGCGGTCAGGCACTTCCTCTGGCGGCACGCGCCAGAGGAGAACGGCACCCCTCTTCCCGGACCCACCGAGGAGGTTCTCCCCGATCGCGGTCGCGACCTCTTCCGGGCGCCGCGCCCGGGCGATGGCCAGGTGCGCCCGGCGGACGGCCTCAGTCACGGCGTGGCTGCGACAGCCATAAGCGGCCCCGATGAGGCCGCCGACGAGCGCCGCCGGCAGGTGCAGCGCGATCTCGGCCGGGTCCACGGGCGGGAACCAGAGCGCTACCGCACCGTTGAGTAACACTACGCTGGCCGCGCCGACCAACGCTCCCCGCTCAAGCGCTCGCCGAGGATCCTCCCGGGCGACGCGCGAGGCCCCTCGGGCGACAAAGAGCGCCAAGAGTAACGCCGCGCCGACGCCGCCGGCGAAGTCGGCCAACGCCTCTACCTGGCCCGGCCTGGGGTCTCGCCCGTAAAACACGCCGAAGGTGAAGACGAACTCGAAGACGACGTAGCGCATGAGTACGAAGGTCCACCATGTGGCGACCGCCGCCTCCCAGAAGGGGCGGACGATAAACTGCAGACGAGCTGTCAAATGAAGATGCCGGAGCACAGCGAAAGTCTAATACGTTCGCCATCCTCCCGGTAGAGCGGTGCGGGCAAGCCATAGTTCTCCCGACCCGGGCGCGATCGTCGAGGACCGAGATGCCCCTGATGAGATCTCGGCGGCTGCTGCGCAGCGCTTGCTGGTCTCAGCCCCTGAACAGCCGGCGCACTAGTATCGAGGCGAGGATGGTCGAGGTTGCGGTGGTCGCCCCCTTGAGGACCGCCTCGAGGATGTCGTCTTTGACCCCGCGCTGCTCGGGTATGTCTATGTACCGCTCGGTGACCTGATGGCTTATGAGGTAGGCTATCCCG
>DATACV010000477.1:0-5386 GCA_036258875.1 Rubrobacteraceae bacterium | reverse complement strand
GTGGCGCAGGCGCCGGAGGAGGAGTTCGCTACGATAGAGCGGGCAGAATCCGAGTTGGCCGGAAGCTAGAGAGGAGCGAACAAAGTGGACTCGACGCAGGTCCAAGGACGTCTCGACCTCGAAACGCTAAAGAACGAGGTGGACGCCGGAAGGATAGACACCGTCCTCATAGCGATGACGGACATGCAGGGCCGCTTGCAGGGCAAGCGCCTGACCGCCTCCCACTTCCTCGACGAGGTGGTCGAGCACGACGCCGAGGGCTGCAACTACCTGCTCGCGGTGGACGTGGACATGAACACCGTCGAGGGCTACGCGATGTCATCGTGGGAGCGGGGCTACGGCGACTTCGTCTTCAAGCCCGACCTTGAGACGCTGCGCGTCGTGCCCTGGCTGGAGGGCACGGCGCTCGTGACGTGCGACCTGGTGTGGGAGGACGGCTCCCCCGTGGTCGCCTCGCCGCGCCAGATCCTGAGGCGCCAGCTCGAGCGCCTCGCCGAGCGCGGGCTCGAGGCTTGGGTAGGCACCGAGCTCGAGTTCCTCGTCTTCCTTGACACCTACGAAGAGGCGTGGCGCAAGGGCCACAGGAACCTCGAGCCAGCCAACTACTACAACGTGGACTACTCGCTGCTCGGGACGGCGAGGGTCGAGCCGCTCTTGAGGCGCATAAGGAACTCGATGGCCGCGGCCGGGCTCGCGGTCGAGAACGCCAAGGGTGAGTGCAACTTCGGGCAGCACGAGATCAACTTCAAGTTCGACCGCGCGCTCACGACGGCCGACGGCCACGCCATCTACAAGAACGGCGCGAAGGAGATCGCCGCCCAGGAGGGCTGCTCCATCTCGTTCATGCCCAAGTTCGACGAGCGCGAGGGGAACTCCTGCCACATCCACCTGAGCCTGCGCGGCGAGGACGGCACGGCGGTCTTCGCCGACGGCGACCACGGCTTCTCGAAGACATTCGAGAGCTTCCTCGCCGGCCAGCTCGCCTGCCTGCGCGAGTTCACCCTCTTCTTCGCCCCGAACATAAACTCCTACAAGCGCTTCGCGGTAGGCTCCTTCGCCCCGACCGCCGTCGCCTGGGGCAAGGACAACCGCACCTGCTCGATGCGCGTAGTGGGACACGGCAACTCTTTACGCGTCGAGAACCGCCTCCCCGGCGGGGACGTCAACCCGTACCTCGCGATCGCGGCCATGATCGCCGCGGGGCTGCACGGGATAGACAGCGAGCTGCCCCTCGAAGAAGAGTTCGCCGGCAACGCCTACCTGGCGGACAAACCGCACGTGCCGCCCAACCTGCGCGAGGCGAGAGAGCTCTTCGCGAACAGCGAGGCCGCGAGGGCCGCGTTCGGCGAGGAGGTCGTCGAGCACTACCTCAACATGGCGCGGGTGGAGATCGAGGCCTTCGAGGCCGCCGTCACCGACTGGGAGCGCTACCGGACCTTCGAGCGCCTGTGAGCGGCTTCGCCAGACCCAACATCGGGGTCACGGCGGCGACCGAGGAGGTCAGCTACGGCGTCTGGGAGGGGGTGCCGGCCTTTATCAGCCCGGCGCGCTACGTCGCCGCCGTCCAGAGGGCCGGCGGGCGGGCCCTCCTCCTGCCCCCCGACCCGGAGGACGCCGAGGACCCGGGCGCGGTCCTCGAGCTGCTCGACGCCCTGATCGTCACCGGCGGGGCGGGGGACGTGAACCCAGCCCTCTACGACGAGGAGCCCCACCCGGAGACCGGGCCCGTGCAGGAAGAGCGCGACGCCTACGAGCTCGCGCTGGTGCGCGCCGCCCTCGGGCGCGAGCTGCCCCTCCTCGGTATCTGCCGCGGGATGCAGATCCTGAACGTCGCCTACGGCGGCTCCATAGAGCAGCACCTCCCCGACGCTCTGGGCCACGAGGAGCACCGCCACACCCCCGGCACCTTCGCCGACCACGAGGTACGCCTCGTCCCCGGCTCGCTCGCGGCCCGCGCCGCCGGGTCCGAGGTCACGCCGGTCAAGTCGCACCACCACAGGGCATAAAGGAGGTGGGGCGCGGCCTCGAGGCGACCGGCTGGGCCGCCGAGGACGGGGCGGTCGAAGCCCTGGAAGACCCGAGCTGCCAGTTCGTGCTCGGCGTGCTCTGGCATCCCGAAGAAGACGAGAACAGCCAGCTCATCAAAGCCCTAGTCTCGGAGGTCTCCTAGATGCTCGAAGTCCTGAACCCCGCCACCGAGGAGGTGGTGGAGAGGTTGGATCAGGCGACCGAAGAGGACGCCGACGCCGCCATCGCCCGCGCGAAGGAAGCCTTCCCCAGGTGGCGCGCCGTCGAGCCCGCCGACCGCTCGCGCCTGCTGCGCAGGCTCGCCGATGCCCTCGACGCCGAGAAGGAGAACCTGGCGCAACTCGAGTCGAAGAACACAGGCAAGCCCATCGGCGACTCGCGCGGCGAGATGGAGATGGTCGTGGAGACGTTCCACTACTACGCCGGGATGCCGGAGCGCCTTCTCGGCGACTCCATACCCGTCTCCGGCGGTGTCGACGTGACGTTCCGCGAGCCTCTGGGCGTCGTGGGGCTCATCGTCCCGTGGAACTTCCCGCTCACCATAGCGAGCTGGAAGATGGCCCCCGCCCTGGCAGCGGGCAACACCCTGGTCCTCAAGCCGGCCGAGCTCACCCCTCTGACCGCCGTCGAGTTCGAGCGCATCGCGCTCGAGGCCGGCATCCCCGAGGGCGTCGTGAACGTCGTCGTCGGGCCCGGGAGCAAGGTGGGGCGGCGCCTCGTCGAGCACCCCGACGTCGCCAAGGTAGCCTTCACCGGCTCCACCGAGGTTGGCAGGAAGATCGCCGAGGGCGCCGCCGGCACCATAAAGCGCGTCACGCTGGAGCTGGGCGGCAAGTCCGCGAACGTCGTCTTCGCCGACGCTGACCTCGAGAGGGCCGCCAGCGAAGCTCCCGTCGCCGTCTTCGGCAACGCCGGCCAGGACTGCTGCGCCCGCTCGCGCATTTTGGTAGAGCGAAGCGCCTTCGACGACTTCCTCTCCCTCATGCAACCGGCGGTCGAGAGCTTCCGCGTCGGGGACCCCTTCGACGAGGCGACCGACATGGGCCCGCTCATCTCCGCCGAGCACAGAGAGACCGTCTCTTCTTACGTCCCTGAGGACGCGCCCGTGGCGATAAGAGGCTCCGCGCCCGAGGGGAGCGGCTTCTGGTTCGCCCCGACCGTGCTCGCCCCCCTCACGAACGAGGACAGGGCGGCGAGGGAGGAGATCTTCGGCCCAGTGGTAGCGGTGATCCCCTTCGAGGACGAGGAGGACGTGATCCGCCAGGCGAACGACACCATCTACGGCCTCTCGGGCTCGATCTGGACCCGCAACGGCGCCAAGGCGCTCCGGGTCGCGAGGCGCATAGAGACGGGCGTGTTGTCGATCAACTCCAACACCTCGGTCCGCGTCGCCACGCCCTTCGGCGGGATGAAGCAGTCCGGCGTCGGGCGCGAGCTCGGCCCGCACGCCCTCGACTACTACACCGAGGTGAAGAACGTCTACATCTCCACGGAGAGCGAGGAGCACTCTTCCGAGCCGTGGGCGCATGGCGCAGAGGGGGGCTGAGATGCCGGGAAGATTGGAAGGCAAGGTCGCCGTCATAACGGGCGCGGCGAGCGGCATCGGGCGCGAGACCGCGCGGCGCTTCGCCGAGGAGGGCGCCAGGGTCTGCGTCGCCGACCTCGCGGACGAGCCGGGCAGGGAGACGGCCGCGGAGATAGACGGCCTCTACGTCCACGCCGACGTCACCGACCCCGAAGACGTGGAGGCCATGTACCGGGAGGCCGCCGAGCGCTTCGGCGGGATCGACGTCCTCTTCAACAACGCCGGCATCTCCCCGCCGGACGACGACTCGATCCTGGAGACGGAGCTGGATGCCTGGGAGCGGGTCCAGAGCGTGAACCTCAAGAGCGTCTACCTCTGCTGCAAGTACGGGATACCTCACCTGCTGGAGCGCGGCGGCGGGTCCGTTATCAACACGGCTTCTTTCGTCGCGGTGATGGGGGCCGCGACCTCCCAGATCTCCTACACGGCCTCCAAGGGCGGCGTCCTCGCCATGAGCCGCGAGCTCGGCGTGCAGTTCGCCCGCCAGGGGGTACGGGTGAACGCTCTGTGCCCTGGCCCGGTGAACACGCCTCTCTTGCAGGAGCTCTTCGCCAAGGACCCGGAGAAGGCCGAGAGGAGGCTGGTCCACCTGCCGATGGGCCGGTTCGCGGAGGCGACCGAGATAGCCAACGGCGCCCTCTTCCTCGCCTCGGACGAGTCCTCCTACGTCACGGCCTCCACCTTCCTGGTTGACGGTGGCCTCTCCGGGGCATACGTTACACCGGACTAGGAGGAGGTCTCGATGCAGACACACGGAGCGCGCCACGGGGGTATCTCGCAGAGCGTCCTCGACGCTATAGGCGACACGCCGATGCTCGAGATCGAAGGCATCTACTGCAAGCTCGAGTACCTCAACCCCTCCGGCTCCATCAAGGCCCGCATCGCCAAGTACATGATCGAGCGCGCCGAGAGGGAGGGCCTCCTCTCGAAGGGCGACACCATAGTCGAGGCAACGTCCGGCAACACGGGCAACGCCCTCTCCATGGTCGCCGCGGTGAAGGGCTACCGCATGCTGGTCGTGATGCCGGAAGGGATGACGGGCGAACGGGTCGCCATAAGCCGCGCCTTCGGCGCCGAGGTCCTGCAGGTCGGCCACTTCCACGTTGACGAGGCGCTGGCCAAGGCCAAAGAGCTCGGGCGGCAGGACGGCTACTTCTGCCCCTCCCAGTTCGAGTCCGAGTGGAACGTCGAGGAGAACCGCGTGTGGCTGGGGCCGGAGATCCTCTCGCAGCTCCCCGAGGGCGTCGTCCCGGACGCCCTGGTCATGGGGGTGGGCACCGGCGGCACCCTGGTAGGCGTCGGGCAGGCCTTCCGCGAGGTCAACCCGGACGTAAAGCTCTTCGCGATGGAGCCCTCGGAGTCGGCGACGCTGCTGTGCGGCGAGATCGGGGAACACCTCATCGAGGGCATCTCCGACGGCTTCGTGCCCGGCATCTTCCAGCGCCACGAGCGGCTCGTCGACACCACGCTCACGGTGGACTCCGGCGAGGCGGTAGACAGCATGAAGGACCTGGCGCGGCGATACGGGCTATTCGTGGGGCCCTCCAGCGGGGCGAACGTGATCGCCGCCCGCAAGGTCCGCGAGACCTACCCCGAGCTCGAGACTGTCGTCACCCTCTTCTGCGACGAGGGCGAGAAGTACATCCAGGACCACTTCGCCGACGCGGTGAGGGTAACCTCTGAGACCTTCACCTAGAGCATGCATCGTCGGGCTTCCGACGGCTCGTAACCGGCGCATCCGCTCTCCGTCTGTGCTAGGCTTACCTCGCCCGA
>DATACV010000476.1:0-5195 GCA_036258875.1 Rubrobacteraceae bacterium | reverse complement strand
GGCCTTGAGCATAGAGGCTGTCTCTGAGGCTCTGGTTTTGGGATCTGCTGGGGGGGTGGCTCCTGAGAAGATCCTTGAGGTGCTGGGCGGGGGGTTGGCGGCCAACAAGGTCATGGAGGTCAAGCGCGAGAAGTTCCTCTCGCGCGAGTTCGAGCCGGGCGGCAAGGTCGAGTTCCATCGCAAGGACCTGGGGATAGCGTTGGCTGCGGGTCGGGAGTACGGGGTGGTGCTGCCGGTCACGGCGGTGGTCTACCAGATGTTCGAGGCCCTGATGGCGAGGGGGCGGGGAGGCTGGGATCACTCGTCGCTGCTCTCGCTCGTCGAGGATCTATCGCGGCGCGAGACAACGTAGTCTCTTCGGAACCTCGTAGCCAGGCACTTACGACGCGCTGTGGAACGCTCCGGGGCGTGGTTGACAGGGCGAACCACCCGTCGCACACTGTGGCTGACACGTCGGGCAGTGAGGCCCCGGCGAACGCGAGGAGACACCTCTATGGGGTCACCGACGCTCCGCATCCGGCTCCTCGGCGAGCTTGACCTTCGCTACGATGGGGCTCCCCTGCCGCCGCTCGAGTCCGCGCGCGCCGCGTCGCTGCTCGCCTACCTCCTCCTCCACAGGGAGGCACCCCAGCCGCGGCAGCGGCTCGCGCTGCTCCTCTGGCCCGACTCGACCGAGTCCCAGGCGAGAACCAACCTGCGCCACGTGCTCCACAACCTCCGGCGCGCCCTCCCGGACCCCGACCGGTTCCTCGACGTGACGCCGCGGACGCTCCAGTGGCGAGCGGACGCGCCTTTCTGGCTCGACGTCGCAGCCTTCGAGGACGCGGTGGCGCAAGAGAAAGGCAATGCCGACAGCCTCACCGCGTTGCGGAAGGCTGCCGAGCTGTACACGGGAGATCTGCTCGAGGGTAGCTACGACGAATGGCTGCTCGAAGAGCGCGAGTGGCTACGCCAGCGCTACGTCGAGACCCTCCAGCGCCTCGCGACGCTCCTCGAGGAGCGCCGCGATCATGCCAGGGCGATCCCGTACGCCGAGCGACTCCTGCGGCAGGACCCGCTCCGCGAGGAGACGTACCGGCTCCTCATGCGGCTGCACGACGCGCGTGGGGACCGTGCCCGGGCGCTACGGGTGTACCACGTGTGCGCGGCGACCCTGGAGCGCGAGTTGGCCGTCGAGCCGTCGGCCCCGACGCGCGAAGCCTACGAGGCGCTGCTCCCGCTGGAGCTCGAACCCGCGGAGCGTCAGATAGGCGGTCCGCCGCTCATCGGACGTGCGCCCGAGCGGGCACGCCTGAGTACCCTCTGGCGCGCGGCCGAGAGCGGGCAGGCCGGGATGGTCCTCGTTACCGGCGAGCCCGGCGTCGGGAAGACGCGGCTCGTCGAAGAGTTCCGCTCCTGGTGCGCGCATCGCGGGGCCGTGACCGCAGAAGCCCGCTCCTATCCTGCGGAGGGCGTACTCGCGTACGGGCCCGTGGTAGCGTGGCTCCGCTCGGAGGCGTTCGAGTCGCGCCTCGAGCGTCTCGACCGGGCGCGCCTCACCGAGCTCTCGCGGCTGCTCCCCGAACTCCTCTCGAAGGTGCCCGGTCTCGCCCGTCCGGAGCCTTTGTCGGAGGAGGATCAGCGGCAGCGTCTCTTCGACGCCGCCGCCCGCACGATCTTCGCGGCTGGCGCGCCGCTCTTGCTCGTCGCCGATGACCTCCACTGGTGCGACCGGGAGACGCTGCAGTTCCTCCACTACCTGCTGCGGGCCGCGCCCAGAGCGCGCCTGCTCGTGGTGGCGACGGCGCGGCGCGAGGAGGTGGACGGCCGGCATCCCCTCAACGACCTCCTCGCCGGGCTGCAAGCGATGGAGCGTCTAACGGAGATCGAGGTCGGGCGGCTAACCCGGGAGGAGACGGCCGTGCTAGCCGAGCGGCTCGCCGGGTACCCTCTCGAGGAGCCGGACCGGCTCTACGCAGAGACCGAGGGCAACCCACTCTTCGTGGTCGAGGCGCTGCGCGCCGGGTGGAAGGGCGGGTCCACCGAGCGCGGCTGGATCAGCCCGAAGGTACAGGCCGTGATCTCATCCCGCCTCGCGCAGGTGTCTGAGCCGGCCCGGGATCTGGCCGGCGTTGCCGCGACGATCGGCCGAGAGTTCACCTCGGATGTGCTCGCGCAGGCGAGCGGGGTAGACGAGGAAACGCTCGTTAGCGGTCTCGATGAGCTGTGGCGCCGCCGCATCGTGCGCGAGCAGGGCGCCGACGCCTACGACTTCAGCCACGACAAGATCCGGGAGGTCGCATACCTCGCCCTGAGCCCCGCCCGGCGCCGCCAACTCCACCTCCGTGTCGCACGGGCGCTGGAGCGCGCCCACGCCCACGACCCGGGACCGGTAACGGGTCAGCTCGCCGTGCACTACGAGCGCGCCGGCGCGACCGAAGAGGCCATTACATGGTACGTGCGCGCAGCGGAGGTGGCGCAGCAGCTGCACGCGAACGTCGAGGTGGGCCGCATCCTGGATAGCGCACTCGACCTCCTCCACACGCTTCCGGAGACCCCCGAGCGTGACACCCGGGAGCTCTCGATCCTCAGCGCGCTCCAGACGTCGCTCGGGTGGGTAGAGGGATGGGCGTCGGAGCGCCTCGCCGCGGTGCAGAATCACGCGCTCGACCTCGCGGCGACACTCGGGGTCGAGCCTGCGCCGCCGCTCCTCCGTTCGATGGCGATCACCAGCCTCGCCCGGCGCGACTTCGCGGCGGCCCGCGGCTTTGGCGGGCGGCTGTACGCTCGCGGCGTGCGCGACGCCGATGGCATGCTCCTCGTCGAGGCCGACTACGTACTCGGGATTGCCGCTTTCTGGCAAGGAGAGTTAGATGCCGCCCGAAAGCACTTCCAGGCCGCGGTGGACCGCTACCGCCCCGACCAACACCACGCCCACCTCCTCCGCTACGGGCTCGACCCGAATGTGATCTGCCTGAGTCGCCTCGGGAACACGCTCTGGTTTCTCGGTTATCCCGAGGCGGCAACCCGGGCACGCGACGAGGCACTCGCGCTGGCCGAGGAGATCGGACACCCGTTCAGCCGGGAGGTTGCGCTCGTGTTCGCCTCTGTGTTAGCGCTGGACATGCGCGACCCGGATCGCATCCGCGAGTACGCGGCGATGCTGGCAGCCGAGCGCCGGGAAGCCGAGGCCAGGGTGACGCGGGCCGCCAGCGAGGCCTTCGGTGGCTACGTCGACGTCCTCGACGGACGGGAAGAGGCCGGTATCACTCGCATTCAACGCTCGCTGGACGACACCCGCACGGGCGATTACGCGCCTGGGGGGCGCGCCGTCCACGTCCGCATCCTCCTCGAAGCCTGTGCGGTGTCCGGGGACGCCCGGACCGGGCTGGCGGTGGCCGACCGGGCGCTCACGTGGGGCGACGCCGACCGTCTGTGGGAGGTGGAGACCCGCCGCCTTCGTGCGGAGTTCCTCGCAGCGCTCGGAAGCCCGGTGCAGGACATCGAGGCAGAGCTCGAACGCGCGCTTGCGGTTGCGCGCCGCCAGGGAGCAAGGATGCTCGAGCTCAGGACCGTAGCAAGCCTCCTCCGCCACAGGATGGAGCGTGGCGACGGTCCGGGGGCGCGCGAGGCGCGCGCCCTTCTGGCCGGGATCTTCGATACACTTCCCGAAGGTCGGGACACACGGGATCTGCGCGAGGCCGCCACGATCCTGGCCCAGACCCGAGACGCGGCACGCCCGGCACAAGAACTACCCTGAATTCCTCACCACAAACGCCCCGCGGAACGCTTGAGGAACGCCGCCTCGCTATTCTTGTGGCGTAGGGACCGGCAAGGTCGGCCCCAGGGGTTTGCTGGACGCTCTCGATGGTGGAGGTGGCACATGGATGTGCAAAGCCCTGAGGAAGCGGTGCGGGCGATGGTGGATGCCTTCAACAGCAGAGACCTGGACGCCTTCATGGACTTCTACGAGCCGGGAGCGACCCTCGTGCCCCAGCCGGGACAGGTTGCCTCGGGCGCGGCGGCGATCCGCGATGCGATGGGCGGGTTTCTGGCGCTCAAGGGGCGCATGGAGGTAGAGCCAGAACTTGCCGTCGTCCAGGCCGGCGACGTCGCGCTGGTGTCCGGTTCCTGGACGCTCACCGGGCACCGGTCCGACGGTGAGCCGGTCACCATGAGCGGCCGGGTGACGGACGTGCTCCGCCGACAGCCGGACGGCACCTGGCGCTGGGTAATCGACGTCCCCTTCGGCATCGGCTGAGGCGTTGGGCCGGACCCGCTTGCGAGAACTGATGGGAAACGAACACAGGTCAGGCGGTGAGCGCCGCAGGGCGGCACCGCGCTCCTACCTTTTCACGGTGCGTCTGTGGAAGGAGGAAGCGGCTAACGGGTCCGAGTACCGCGGGAGCGTGCGAGACACCCTCAGCGGAGCCTACCGCGGCTTCCGGGACTGGTCGGATCTGGCCGCGTTCATGATCGAGCGGGCGGAGGAAGACGAGCCTGGACATAGAGACCAACGGTGACCGGCGAAGTGAAGACAACGTCGAGGAGGCGATGATGATCGCGGTGATGGGCGCGGCGGGGAACGTCGGAAGTCACGTAACCGACCTGCTCCTGCGCCAGGGAGAGGAAGTCCGCGTGTTCGAGCACCAGCGGAAGCTACACGCGTTTTGCGAGCGCGGCGCCGAGGTCGTGAGGGGCGAAGCGACCAGTGTCGAGGATCTGGAGTCGCTGTTCGAGGATGCCGCCGCAGCCCTTGTTCTCCTCCCCGAGAACCTGGCGGACGCGCACTTCGTGGCCAACCGCTCCGAGATGAGCCGCGCGATCGCCGGCGCTCTGCGCGAGACGCGGGTGAGCTACGTCGTCGCGCTGAGCGTGGTAGGCGCCGATCAGGAGAACGTGGCGGGACCGCCAGCGGGACTCCGCGAGTACGAGGAGAGGCTGTTCGAGCTGGACGGCCTCAACGTGCTCGCGCTGAGGTCTGCATTCTACATGGACAACTTGCTCGCGAACCTGCCGCTGATCCGGACGCAGAAGATCAACGGGAGCGCGATCAGGAGCGACGTGAAGTTCCCGATGATCGCTACTCGGGACGTTGCACGTGAGGCCGCAAAGCGATTGGTGCGCCGCGACTTCACGGGCCACCAGGCCAAGCTGCTCCTGGGGCCGGAGGACGTGAGCATGCGCGAGGCGACGGCTACGATGGGCTCGCTGTT
>DATACV010000475.1:0-3550 GCA_036258875.1 Rubrobacteraceae bacterium | reverse complement strand
CGGGATCGATGCTACTGCCGGTCTGGCAGTTGGGGTTGTCGTGGTAGATGTCCGAGTTGACCGAATGCCACGCGCCTTCTTGGCCTACTGCCACGCTTCCTCACCTCCTCCTCCTGCTGAAGAGCTCAGCGATTGTTCCGTATAGAGAGCAGCGTAGCGCCTCCACAGCTACTTAGACTCTCGGTATACAGCCCGCGATACATTCGCCGACTTTCCGAGAACTCCAACCTTCTCGGCAATAGGGCGCTCCTGACTATCGAGTGAGAAATTTGTGCCAAAGGTTGATGTCAAGAGATGAGCACGCCCACGCCACGGGTAGAATTTAAGAGTAATTATTGTTCTCGACAGGAGGCAAGAATGGAAAAGGTGAGAGACTCGGGACCCCTTGAGACAGCACGCAAGAGTAAGGTGCTGACCCAGAGCGAGCTTGCCAAGCGCAGCGGTGTGCACCAAGGCAAATTCAGCGCTTACGAGAGGGGAGTCATTCCGATAGGTGTGGGCGCCGCTAAGAAGCTGGGTAAGGTACTAGACGCCGATCCCGCAGAAGTCCATGCACTTGAGGATGCTCTCGGCGCTCTCCCCCTGCATGCCGGTCAGATGCGTGTGGCAGTCCAGGATCCTGTCTACGTTGTAGACGACCTCCAGGCCGCCTCCGCCATCCTCGCTCATCGGCTCGCCCCCTTCGCCGGCCCGCTCCAACGCCGTACACGTACCCCTTGACAGTGGGCGAGAAACGAGGTCCAGGCACGTCCGCCGCGCCGAGTAGGTTTCTAACGGCGAGGGTATACCAGAACGGCAACCCCGTGCCGGTGAGGTTATGAAGGAGGTCGCTCAGGTGGTGAAGATAGGCTACTTTCTCTCCTGCGAGGAGTGGGGTCCGAGGGAGCTGATCGAGCAGGCGAGGATGGCCGAGGCGGCGGGCTTCGAGGGGCTCTGGATCTCGGACCACTTCCACCCCTGGACCGACGAGCAGGGCAACAGCCCCTTTGTCTGGTCGGTGATCGGGGGTCTCGCTGGGGCGACCTCGCTGCCGGTGACCACCGGCGTGACCTGCCCGACGATACGCATACACCCGGCGATCATCGCCCAGGCCGCCGCGACCTCGAAGGTGATGCTCCAAGGGCGCTTCTCTCTGGGCGTCGGGAGCGGCGAGAACCTGAACGAGCACGTCCTCGGCGACCGCTGGCCACGCGCAGGTGTAAGGCTGGAGATGCTCGAGGAGGCTATTCAAGTGATGCGCCTGCTGTGGGAGGGCGGCACGAAGAGCTATCGCGGCAAGTACTATCAGGTAGAGAACGCCCGCATCTACACCCTCCCGGACGAGCCGCCGGAGGTCTTGATCTCGGGCTTCGGCCCCAGGGCCACGCGGCTGGCGGGTCGTATCGGCGATGGCTACTGCCACACCGCTCCCGACGCGGAGATGCTCTCGCTCTTCAGGGAGTCGGGCGGCGGGGACAAGCCGGCCCACGCGGGTACGAAGGTCTGCTGGGGCGAGGACGAGGCGGCGGCGCACGAGACCGCGCACCGGCTGTGGCCCAACGAGCAGCTACCGGGGGAGCTCGCCCAGGAGCTACCCACCCCGAGGCACTTCGAGCAGGCGTCCTCGCTCGTCACCGAGGAGATGGTGGGCGAGGCACTCCCCTGCGGGCCCGACCCCGAGAAGCACCTGCAGTCCATCCGCCAGTACGTAGATGCGGGCTTCGACGAGGTCTACGTGCAACAGATAGGACACGAGCAGGAGGGCTTCTTCCGGTTCTACGAGCGGGAGATCCTACCGGAGTTCCGCTAGCGCAGCTTCAGCCATCATCTGCGGGTAAGACCTGCAATCATCGAACCCGAAGCCTGGTGCCTAACCAAAATGATCCCAGCCGGAGAGACCCCCGACCACCTCTCCCCCGCGCACGAAGACGACCTCGGAGCCGTCGGTGACCTCGCCGACCGTGGTGACGGGGACCCCGGCGCACTCGGCCAGCGCCTCGATAACGGGCTCGGGGGCGGAGATCAGGAGCTCGTAGTCCTCCCCTGCTGTCGCGGCCAATATCCCGGGCTCGCGCCCGAGCGAGGCCAGGAAGCCGCGCGCGTCTTCAGAGACGGGCAGGAGGTCCAGGTCCACGCGGCACCCGACCCCGCTGCGCTCGCAGACGTGGCGCGCGTCGGAGGCGAGGCCGTCCGAGAGGTCTATCATCGCCCCCGCCCCCAGCCGCGCCGCGAGCCGCCCAGCTCCCACCCTGGGCGTCGGCCGCAGGTGCTTACCGATCAGCCGCTCCGGGTCGGTCGCTCCGCTCTCGAGCGCCAGCAACCCCGCGGCCGAGGCGCCGAGCTCGCCGGTAACCGCGAGCAGGTGGCCCGGCCTCGCCCCGGAGCGCAGCACCGGCGGCGCGTCGAGCTCCCCGAGTATCGCAACGTCCACGGTCAGGACGTCGGCGCGGGTCGTGTCGCCCCCGAGCGGGTAGACGCCGAACGCCTCGCACGCCTCCAGGACGCCCCGCATGCAGCGGAGCGTCACCTCGGGGTCCGGCGCCCCGCCGGAGGCGAGGACGAACCGCGGGCTGCCCCCCATCGCCGCCACGTCCGAGACGTTGACCGCGACTGCCTTGTAGCCCACGTCCTCCGGCGCGGCCCAGTCCTCGAAGTGGTGGCCTGATACGAGCATGTCCGAGGCGGCCGCCCAGGTCCGGTCCCCGAGGCCGAGCACGGCGCAGTCGTCCCCCAGCGGCACCAGCACCTCGGGCGGCGCCTGCGGGAGCGTCTCCGAGATGCGGCCTATGACCTCGAACTCGTTCATCGCTTCCACGTGCGCGGGTCGAAGAAGCGCCGGTAGCGCGAGATGACCTCCTTGCCGACAAAGAGGGCGGCGCCCCAGAACACGGCCTCGGCAGCCACCACGAGCCCCGCGGAGAGCCCCACCTTCTGCGCCGTGGTGAGCGGCAAAAAGGGCACGACCGGGACGGCGGTGTAGAGCGCCCCCGGAACCACGAGCAGGAGGAAGATGAGGACCCAGGGCCGCCACCGTTCGGGGTGTTTCTCCCCCTGCGTCCGGTCCTGTCCCTCTCTCACGCCAGCTCCCTCACCGAGGCCCACAGGGCGTCGGAGTCGCTCTGCGTGTACCAGGTCGGCTTGGCCCGCCACTCCTCCTCGGTGACCCAGAGGTAGGCGTCGTGGGCGGCGCTCTCCGGCCTGACCTCGCCCCCTGGGTGGCGCGCCACGAAGCCCACGCCCGCGTAGATCTCGGCGTCCTCCGGGCTCCGCCAGGGCTCGACCCGGGCGAACCACGGCACCTCGGGCTCCGCCTCCAAGCCCGTCTCCTCGAAGGTCTCGCGCCTGGCGCAGGCTACGAAGTCCTCGCCCGGCTCCAGCATCCCCCCGGGGTTCTCCCAGAGCCCCACCGGCGGCTTGCGGCGCCTGAGCAGGAGCGCCCGCGGCTCGGCCCCTTCGAGGTCCACGAGGACGGCGCCCGCGCCCAGATTGGCGTGGACCACGCTGGCGTCCCCGTAAGTCTTGGGTAGCGGGGGCTCGGGTAGGGGCGCTTCGGGGAGCGCCCCTACCCGAC
>DATACV010000474.1:0-1613 GCA_036258875.1 Rubrobacteraceae bacterium | reverse complement strand
CCCGCCGGAGTTGCCGGGGTTGATCGCCGCGTCCGTCTGGATGACGTTCTCGATCAGGCGCCCGCTCTCGCCCCTTATGGAGCGACCGAGCGCGCTCACCACCCCGGCCGTGACGCTGCGCTGGAACCCCAGGGGGTTGCCGATGGCTACGACGAGCTGGCCGACGACGAGGTTGCCCGCGTCCCCGAGCGTGGGGCCGTGGGCTCCTCCTCGGGCGTGAAGCGTACCACCGCGAGGTCGCTCGGCGGGTCGTCCCCCAGCACCTCCGCCGGGACCGGAGACCCGCCCGAGACCGAGACCTCGATGCCACCCGGGTTGCCCCTCCGTCCACCCGCCCTCCTCAGGCCGCGCACGACGTGGGCGTTGGTGACGGCGGTCGCCGACCCGCCGTCCGTTCCGAGCACTACCCCGCTCCCGCCGCCCCTGCCGTCCCTCAGCCCGACAGAGATGACCGCGGGCTCAAGCCTCTCGGTCACCTCCCTGACCGCGCGCGAGTACGCGTCGAGCGCGTCCTGGCCCGCCCGGGAGCTCGCAGAGAGGTTCTCGAAGATGTCCATAGCCTATTTTTACCTCACCATCTGCGAAAGCGACCCGGCCGAACGGCTAGGTTTTGCGGTCGGGCGAGTTCCACCTCAAAGTATCTTGTGCCGCCGGATATAATCCTGTCTTGGTGATAAGGCTCCTCGACAACGTGCGCCTCTTCGCGGCCATAGGCGCCGCCCGAACGGCGCGGCTCGCGAGCAGGACGCTGGGGAGGGGTGGGGGATCTACCGTTCCGGGGGTCGTGGCCAGGCGCGTGGACCCCGGCGTGCTCGCGAAGCTCTCCGGCAGGCTCCCCCTCGGGTCGGCGGCGATCACCGGCACCAACGGCAAGACGACCACGACGCGCATGATCTCGAAGCTCCTTCAGAGCGCCGGCGTGCGCGCCGTGAACAACTCGACGGGGGCTAACCTGGTCACGGGCGTGACGGCCGCCCTGGTCTCGGACTCCGACCTGCTCGGGAAGCCCGCCTCCGAGATGGGGCTCTTCGAGGTAGACGAGGCGAGCGTGCCGAAGGTAGCGGCGGAGGCGGATCTCAGGATACTCGCGGTCCTCAACCTCTTCCGCGACCAGCTCGACCGCTACGGGGAGCTGGCCTACACGGGAAGGGTGATCTCCGCGGCCTTTTCAGCCCTGCCCGAAGACGGCTCGGTAGTTCTCAACGCCGACGACCCGCTCGTCGCGAGCCTCGGGCTCTCGGCCAGGAATCCTGTCTACTACGGGGTGGACGAGCCGGCCCTGGATACCGGTCGCCTACAGCACATAGCCGACTCCAAGGACTGCCCCCGCTGCGGGACGGCGCTCCGCTACGACGCCGTCTACATGGGGCACGTGGGCGTCTACGACTGCCCAGGGTGCTCCTTCGGGCGTCCCGCGCTCGCTTACCGGGCTACTCAGGTGCGCCTGGACGGGGCGCGCGGGGCGGACTTCTTGCTCCAGGCGCCCACCGGTGAGACGCAGGTGCGCCTCAACCTGCCCGGGCTCTACAACGTCTACAACGCCCTGGCCGCTGCCACGGTCGCCGCTGAATCGGGGGTCGGGCTCGAGCAAATCTCTCGTGGCCTGCGGGAGT
>DATACV010000473.1:0-2571 GCA_036258875.1 Rubrobacteraceae bacterium | reverse complement strand
GTTCTCCCAGTCGAAGGGCGGTTGGCCGGAGCGGGAGCCTACCCGCACGGGCAGTCCACGCGCCTCTAGCCTCGCCGCCACCCTTCGACCGGTCTTGCCCGTGCCGCCCAGGACCAGCGTCGTTCCCTCTCGCTCGTCCCGTGCTTCCGCTTCCCTCACGTTTCCTGTCTCCATCTTCTGCTCCTTCTTCGCGATACGCCTTACCATCGCTAAGAGCGTGTCTCCAGTCGAACGGCGAGGCATCGGCCGAAGGATGGAGCCGGGGGTGGAGCGGGGGGTGGATACCTGTCACCGCCAGGGCGGCTGCGGGAAAGGGGTACTGCCGGTGCCCTATCAAACGGTTTCTCGCGGCGCCTCCACTACGACTCACCGGGCAAGCGAGGGTGTGATCCGGCGTTCCCCTGTAGTAAGCTTGTGCTCAGGAAGAATCGAGTCGGACTCGTGTCCCAAGCGCTACTAACGACCAAGCTGCGCGCCCCGCGGGTGCGTCCGAACCTGGTGGCGCGCCCGCGCCTGCGCGATGTCCTTGCCGCCGGCGAGGGAAGTGCCCTGACGCTCGTCTCCGCCCCGGCGGGTTTCGGCAAGACCACACTGCTGGGCGAATGGTCTTCCGACCATTCGGAGGGTGGTGAAAGATCTGTCGCCTGGCTCTCCCTGGACGAAACAGACAACGACCCGGTGCGTTTTCTGACTTACCTGGTGAGCGCGCTTCAGAGCGTCGAAGAGCGGATTGGAGAGGGGGTGCTCGCCTCGCTGCGTTCGCCACAGCCCCCGCCGATCAAGGCGGCGGTGGGCGCCCTGGTCAACGAGTTGGCAGAGCTCCCCCGAGAGATCACAGTGGTCCTCGATGACTACCACCTGATCGGCTCAGATACCCTCCACGAGGCGATATCCTTCCTGATCGAGCACCTGCCCGAGAACGCGCACCTCGTCCTCTCCAGCCGCACTGACCCTCCCCTCCCCCTCCCCAAGCTGCGCGCCCGCGGCCAGATGGCCGAACTGCGCGCCGCTGATCTGCGATTCACCCCCGAGGAAGCCGCCGCTTTCCTGCGCGACGTGATGGGACTTACGCTTTCGGCGGGGGACGTCGCGACCCTCGAGGAGATCACGGAGGGTTGGATCGCCGCTCTCCAGCTGGCGGCCATCTCCATGCGCCACCGCGAGGACGTCTCGGGCTTCGTCGAGGCCTTCTCCGGGAGCAACCGCCACGTCCTTGACTTCCTGGCCGAGGAGGTCCTCGAACGCCAGCCCAGAGACGTGAGTGGGTTCCTACTTACGACCTCCGTGCTCGAGAGCATAAGCGCCCCTTTGTGCGATGCCCTCACCGGCCGCGATGACGGGCAGCAGATGCTGGAGAGGCTCGAGAGGGAGAACCTCTTCGTCGTCCCGCTGGACGACGAGCGGCTCTGGTACCGTTACCATCACCTCTTCGGCGATTTCCTCCGCTCACGCTTACAGCGGGAACAACCCGAGAGAATCAGAGGGCTGCACCGCCGAGCGGCGGCGTGGTACGAGCGGAACGGTTGGACGTCCGAAGCGGTTCGGCACGCGCTGGCCGCCGGGGACGACGAGCAGGCCGCCCGGCTGGTCGAACACAACGCTCAGGCGCTCGTCCTGCACGGTGAGGGGGCGACGGTGGATCGGTGGCTGGCGGCACTGCCTGACGGGATGATCCGTTCCCGGCCACGGCTGTCCCTGGCTCGGGCGATGTGGGCGCTCATCGGTGGCCGCGTCAACGAGGTCGAACCGCTGCTCATCGACGCCGAGCGGGCACTTGCCACCGCTGACCAACCGCCCGAGCCGCCGGTCGAGGAGGCGGTCAGCGGACTGGCGAACGTTCCCGGTACGATCGCGCAGCTGCGGGCTGAGCTCGCCCGTCAGCGCGGCGACGCCGAACGCGCGATCCAGTTCGCACAGCGGGCCCTTGCTCAGGCGCGCGAGGATGACCGGTCCCTGCGCTACCTCTCCCGCTGGAATCTGGCGGTAGCGACGCTGATGCAAGGCCGAGTCGGCGAAGCCGGGGACGCGCTCGCCGATCTGGTCCGCGACCCGTGGACGAGTGGACCCAACCGATACTTCGCCGTACGCGCCTGCTACACCCTCAGTCAGGTGCAGCGCGGACAAGGTCGTCTTGGCGCCGCGCTGCAGACCTGTCAAGAAGCGCTCGAGCTTGCCGTCGGGGCCGGCCTGCATGTGGCTGCAGGCGTGGCGCACGTCGGCCTGGCCGAAATCCTGCGCGAGCAAAACGAGCTGGATGCCGCACTAGAGCACGCCAACGAGGGCGTCGCGCTGTGCCGACAGCTCGGCTACGCGCAGCAGCTGGTCACGAGCCTGACCGTGCTGGCCTGGGTCCGGCAGGCACGGGGCGACCTGGCCGGCGCCGTGGAGGCGATAGGCGAGGCCGAGCGGGTCCTGCCACGCCCGGAGATGGCCGTCGACCTGATGTTGCCGGTGGCGGTCCAAAGGGCGCGGCTGCTGCTTGCCCAGGGCAAGGTGGACGATGCTGCCCACTGGAGTGCCACGCGTGGGTTGGGCGCGGAGGACGAACCGAGCTATCTGCGGGAGCACGAA
>DATACV010000472.1:0-2030 GCA_036258875.1 Rubrobacteraceae bacterium | reverse complement strand
CCGCGTCGGCGCGAGGGTGAGGGTGCGCGGTCACCACAGGATCGTCGAGCGACGCGGCATGGTCGGTAAGGTAGTGGACCGATACGGGGGCGAAGAGCACGTGGCCGTAGACGTGCGCTTTCCCGACGGGAAGCGCAGGCTGTTCTGGCCGGGCGACCTGGAAGCGATCTCCTCCCCGCGAAGTACCCCTTGGTGGCGCTCCCGGCTAGTCAGGAGCAGCTCGGGGTGAGCGCGGACAACCTCCTGTTCCCCAAGTTCGACTACCACCTCGACGAGTCGGATCCTGACATCGTGGTGTTGTCTCGCCAGGACGGAACCTTCGTGGCTGCCTTCAGCGCGCGTGGGGCCACCAGGGAGGGTATCGTGGAAGCAGCTAAGGAAGACTACGGTGAGCTGCTGCGGGTTCACCGGGCCCACCAAGCTCGGCATGCACAGGAACACGAGAGTGCGTGACCTCGATACGGGGCTTCTTCACCCAACCTCATAGGAACAATGTGCTCGGAACGTCGCCAGGGAAGGTCATCATCAGGTAGTCCAAATATCCCATACCTCGGGGCTTCGCCAGTCGGCATTATGCTACGGTAGAACGTGTCAGCCTAACTGGTAAAGAGGTCGAGGCAAGGAAGAATATGAGTGAAGGGTCGCAGCCTGGTGGCGGCTTCCGCCTCACGCCGGAGAAGATCGAAGAGATGCTTTCTACCGTGAGGGAGGTCCTCGAGATGGACGTAGCCTTCATCACCGAGTTCGCAGGGGACAAGATGATCTTCCGCGTCTTAGAGGGAGATGCCGAGTCCTTCGGTTGGCGAGAGGGAGAGGGCTTCCCGATCGACGAATCCTACTGCAAGCGGGTGCTCGACGGGCGCATCCCCAACGTGGTCCCCGACGCAAAGCGCGAAGACGCGACGAGGGACCTCAGGGTGACGACTGAGGTCGACATAGGCTCCTACGCGGCCGTGCCTCTTGTGCTCTCAGACGGACGCCTCTACGGCACGTTGTGCTGCGTGAGCCACACTCCGGATCCCTGGCTGCGGGAGCGCGACCTAAGGCTCATGAAGCGGGTGGCTCGCCAGTTGATCGAGCATCTGGAGCGCGGGGGACGCCTGTAGAACGTGCATGGATGGCGTCGCCTTGCGCCCCAACGCCATGAAGGGGTCCTCTCGGAGGTCGGCGCACACCAGATCGCGCAGGAGGGCGCTAAGCCCGTGAGGCGGTCGTGCCGCAAGCAGGTGCGCTAGGAGGGCAGGGGAACCCGCAAACGCACCCTCGTGCCTTTGCCGGGCTCGGAGGAGACCTCGAACTCTCCGCCCAGCGCCGCCGAGCGCTCCCTCATGGCGTTGATCCCCACGCCTTCTAGACTCTGGCGCGGATCGAAGCCCACGCCGTCGTCTGTGACCTCCACACAGAGCTCTTCGTCGGGGGCGTCCAGAACCACCCGCACGCGCCGAGCCGCGGCGTGGCGCCTCGCGTTGGCGAGCGCCTCCCTGACCACGAGAAGCACGTCCCTGCACACCTCCTTGGGAAGCTCTTGAGGAACCCCCTCCGAGACTTCAAGCTCCACCTCGAACTGTGGGGAGCGCCGGCGCTCTATCACCACGAGGTCCTCTACCGCGCGGGCCAGCGCCCGCCCTACGACCTCCCCCGCCCTCAACTCGTGGACGGCCTCGCGTACCCCACGGGACGCTCGCCTGAGCGAGTCGATCATCTCCTGTACCTCATGGGTGGCTTCTCGCTCGTCCTCTCGGCGGGTGAGCCGGTTTGCCTCGGCCACCTGCAAGGCCGAGACGAGGTCTTGCAGCACCATGTCGTGTAAGTCGCGTGCGATGCGCTCTCGCTCGGCTTGTCGCACCTCCTCGACCGCCTCTTCCGCCCGCTTGAGCTCCGTGAGGTCGCGCGCCACCTTGGACAAGCCAACCAGATTGCCCTCCTCGTCTCGCACGGGCCTTACGAAGCCGCTGGCCCAGAAACGCGAGCCGTCCTTGCGCATGTGCCAGCGCTCATCCTCGGCCCGGCCCTCGGTTAGGGCCGTCTCC
>DATACV010000471.1:0-5552 GCA_036258875.1 Rubrobacteraceae bacterium | reverse complement strand
CCGCCGAGGGGGACATAGAGTTCGAGGGGGGGCGCTTCTCGGTAGCGGGCTCGCCTGAGCAGAACGTGACGATAGGGGACGTTGCGGCTGCGGCGTACATGGCCTACGACATCCCCGAGGGCATGGAGCCGGTGTTGAGCGCGGACCAGGTCTTCGACCCCCCAAACTTCACCTGGCCCTACGGCACGCACGTCTGCGTCGTGGAGGTAGACACCGAGACGGGGATGGTGAGCATCCCGAAGTACGTGGCGGTGGACGACTGCGGGCCCGTGGTCAACCCGGCGATAGTGGAGGGTCAGCTGCACGGGGGCATCACGCAGGGGATAGGGCAGGCGCTCTACGAGGAGGCCGTCTACGACGAGGAGGGCAACCTGGTTACCGGCACGATGGTGGACTACATCGTCCCCGGCGCCCCCGAGGTCCCGAACTTCACCCTCGACCGGACGGAGGTTCCTTCCCCGACCAACCCCATGGGCGTCAAGGGCATAGGGGAGTCCGGCGCCATAGCGGCCCAGCCCGCGGTGATAAACGCCGTAATTGACGCGCTCTCCCACGAAGGCGTCACCCACATAGACATGCCGGCCTCCCCGATGAGGGTGTGGTCGGCGCTGCAGGCAGCCAGGGGCCGCGACCCGGGCACCAGAGACCCCGATCTCTCGGGCCGTCCGCCCCTTTCGGGAGAGACGTCATAGGACGGCGAGGTGTTTGATCCCCACCCCTCCCGGGTAAATCACGAACATAGCAACCGTTCTCGGTGACGAGGAGGAACTGTATGGGCAGGCGGGGCAAGACGGGCCGCGAAGATAGACAGGAAGGCGCCCTGGACAAGGCCAAAGGCCGCGTGAAAGAGGCGGCGGGGGCCCTGAGCGGGGACCGGGTGAAGAAGTCCGAAGGCCGCTCGGACCAGCGCCGGGGCACCATGAAGGAGAAAAAGGGCCACCTCAAGGACCTTCTCAAGTAGCCCGGGGAGGATGCGAGCAAAGAGAGAGGGCCGGGGTCGACCCCCGGCCCTCATCGGTTCTGCGGTTAGCCGCCCCTTTTAAGCGGAGACGGCCTTGAGCTTGCGGTCGAGCTGCTCGATCAGGGTCTCGCGGTCCTTGTTGCGCTTCTCGTACTCGCGGACCTCGCGGATCTGGGCCGCCGTCAGGCCGTCGAGCCGCTCGGAGACCTCCGCGACGTTGAGCTCGTCGTAGTCGGCGATCGGGAACCCGCCGCCGTTGGCGCCACTCTCCACCAGCCGTAGCCCCTGCCGGTAGTAGGCGAACGGGGCGTAAACCAGGTCCATGTAGGCGTCCACGGCCTCCCCGAAAAGGGTCTGGAAGGCACCGCGCTGGCCCTCGGCCCGCTCGACGAGCTCCCGGGTGAGAGCCCTGTTGCTCTCGGCCTGGTCCCGAACCTCACGCACCACGCCGTCGAACGTCCCCTGCCAGAACCTCACGTTGCGCTCCTGCAGCGCCACCGTGTGGTCCACGACGGTCTTGTAGGAGTCGCCGGTCGTCCTCGCCAGCCGCTCCGCAGCCCTGTTGGCCTTCTCTATGGTAGCCACTCTCTCCTCCTGCAAACTAGCCTCTCTAACAGTATGTGCAGTATACACATATATTCGCCTATGTCAAGGCGAGTAGGCGAGTTGCGCAAAAGGTTAGCCCTGAGAGGGGATCTCTGGTGCAAAGCCGCCAGTAGCTGCGGTTGCACAGAGAGTGCGGCCGAAGCCCAGGCGGCCCCGGTTTTGATATTTTCGTAACATATCCGTGTTAAGATGCGGTTGCGGGCGACGGGCTTAGGTCGGCTGGGGTCGTGTCTGGGCCTCTTCCACGAGCGTGTGCTCTGTTCTTGCCGTCGCCCGCCCTGCGCTCGCCGGCGTCGCGGACCTCCATGCGGCCGGGGCTTTACAGCCGGGGGGACAGATCCTAATATATGCCCCGACAAAACCGAGCCTCCACGGTCCGGCGTTACGGCGGTCTACCTCGCGGCGGGGTGGTGTAACGGACCTTTGATCGAAATGTAACCACCCTGTTATTTTTGGCCGGTAGGATCTGGGGGTAGGCCGGGATCTCAGAGCGTCCTGTGAGAAAAGACGAGAGGTGTTGTGATGCGCTTGAAGAACCTGCTTTTGATCGTGGCGGCAGTGGCGGCAGTGGTCGTGCTGGCCGGCTGCGGCTTCCTGGGGCAGTCCGGCGGCGAAGGGGGGGAGCAGGGGCAACAGCAGGGGCAGCAGCAGGGGCAGCAGCAGGAGCCCCCCGACGAGCAGGTCGCGCCCCAGCAGGGCGAGCAGCAGGACTCCGGCGAGGCGCAGACCGCCGTCGAGCCACCGTCGGACGAGATGATGAGGCTCACGGTCCCCAAGATGGCGGAGATCAAGAACGACGAGATCCCCACCGGCCTTGGCACCGACGAGACGCTCTTCCACGACTACGCGGGCGTCCACATCAAGCACACGGGCTTCCCGTGGGAGGAGGAGGCTAACGTCTACATCGCCGGCCACCGCCTCGGGTACGAGGGGACCAACAGCCACCTGGCGTTCTGGGACCTGAACGAGCTGGAGAACGGCGACGAGATCTACATCACCGACTCCGAGGGCAGGCAGTACACCTACGTAGTCTTCAGGAAGGTCGTGGCCACGCCGGAGAACCTGAGCGTGCTCGCCCCGTTGGAGGGCAAGAACATCGTCACCCTCCAGACCTGCACCCTCCCCGACTACACCAACCGCCTCCTCGTCCGTGGCGAGCTCAAGGACATCAAGGAGGCGTAACACAACCAGAGGGTTCTATTAATGGAGGGCCGGGGCATGTGAACCCCGGCCCTCTTGCCGTGTGGCACGTAAGCGGCAGAGCACCGGCCGGGTCCGGGGGCGAGCTCGCCGCTATGATGAATAGCGCCGGGTAAGGCACGAGGAAGGGAGGCCTGAGACGTGAACACCTCAGCGAGGTCCGGCGGACGTGGCCGTACCGCGTAACCCGGCGCGCCGGAGTCCCTGACCCCCGTGCTGCTCGGCCTCGACCTCGGGACCGGCTCCGTCAAGGCGCTGCTCATGGCCGAGGACGGCGGCACCTTGGGCGAGGGTTCGGCCTCCTATCCCGTACGCGCGCCGCGCCCCGGGTGGGCCGAGTCCTCGCCGGAGGACTGGTGGGACGCCGTCGCCGAGGCAACGAAGAGCGCCGTCGGAGCCCGCGCCGCGCGGGTTACGGCGATCGGGCTCTCGGGCCAGATGCACGGCGTCGTCCTCGCCGACGACCGCGGCCGCCCCGTACGGCCCGCCATCCTCTGGGCGGATACCCGCTCGGACGAGCAGCTTGCCGCTTACCGCGCTCTCGGCGCAGACGCGAGGGAGAGGCTCGCCAACCCGCCCGCCGTCGGCATGGCGGGGCCGAGTCTCCTGTGGCTGCGCGACCGCGAACCCGGGACGTACGCCTCCGCCCGTTGGGCGCTGCAGCCCAAAGACTGGCTACGGTTGCGCCTCACGGGGGAGGCCGCCGCCGACCCCTCCGACGCCTCGGCGACCCTGCTCTACGACCTCCGCTCCGACGGCTGGGACTATCCAGTCGTCGAGACGCTAGGTCTGCGCCCGGCCCTCCTGGCCCCGCTCGTCGCTTCGGGTGAGGTCGCGGGGACGCTCGCCGGGGAAGCCGCCGGGCTTCTCGGGTTGCGGGCCGGGCTGCCCGTCGCGGCCGGCGCGGCGGACACCGCAGCGGCACAGCTCGGCGTTGGGCTCCTGCGCCCCGGTCTCGTCCAGCTAACCGTCGGCACCGGGGGCCAGATCGTGGCCCCCAGGAGCGCTCCCGAGCCTGACCCGCGACGGCGCACCCACCTCTACCGCGCCGCCGTGCCGGACCTCTGGTACTCGATGGCGGCGATCCAGAACGCCGGGCTCGCCCTCGAGTGGGCCCGCAACACCCTGGGCGCCTCCTGGGAGGAGGTCTACGAGGAGGCCTTCGCCGCGCCGCCCGGTGCCGGAGGCGTCGTTTTCCTGCCGTACCTCAGCGGGGAGCGGACGCCGCGCTTCGATCCCCACGCCCGCGGGGCCTGGGTAGGGATCGGCCTCGACCAGGGTCGCGGCCACCTCATGCGCGCCGCCCTCGAAGGGGTAGCGTTCGCGCTGCGCGAGGGGCTCGAGGCGCTGGAGGATGCCGGAGAGGTGGCCCCAGAGCTGCGCCTCGCGGGGGGCGGCACAGCCCGGCAGCTCTGGCGGCAGCTCCTCGCTGACGTGCTCGGCCGCCCGCTGCGGGTGCTGCCCGGCGCCCTGGCCTCCGTGGCGTCCGCGCGCGGCGCGGCGCTCCTGGCCGGAACCGCCTCCGGCGCCTACCGGACGCCCAAAGATTTCCTGGCGCTCGCGCCGAGCCCGACCGACTCCGTACTGCCCGGCGACGGGAGCGCGGCCTACGAGGCACCTTACGCCCGCTACCGCGAGCTCTACCCGCGGTTGTACGATCCTCGCGCGCCTCGGAATAATCGACCCCTCACGTAGGGGCGATTCGCGAACCGCCTCTACCGCGCGTTTTGTGAGCGAAGCCGCTCTCCTGCTCGATACGCCTTGCTACACTACGTGTCAATATGGAGAGACGGTGCAGGGTTTGCTGAGCAGTGAACGCATAGGACTCGAGCGGAACGGAGGCCCGCACGGAGGGCTCCCGGCCCGCGCCCGCTGGCTCCTCTCGCAGCGGGTCGGCCGCGCTATCTCGGACGCCGGGGACGTTGCGGACGTCACGGAGCGGGTGGTGCGGCTCGCGGTCCCGGTGGGGCCGGTGGCGCCGCTCGGGTGGCTGCGGGAGCAGTCGCTCCTGCCGAAGCTGTACTGGTCCGGGCGCGGGGACGAAAGCGGCGTCGCTGCCGTCGGGGTGGCCGACCTGCAAGAAGCAGATGCCCGGGAGGGCATAGGCTCGCTGCGCGAGCGCCTCGCCGCGCTCCTCTCCACGGGCGAAGCGCGCTACTACGGCGGGCTCCGTTTCGACCCCCTGCGGGAGCCGGACCCCCGGTGGGCGCCGTTCGGCGCGTACCGCTTCGTGTTGCCGCGCTTCGAGCTGCACGTAGGAGAAGAGGCGACGCTGGTCTGCAACCTCGTGCTCCCGCGCGACGCGCACAGACGCGCGGAGATACTGCGAGAGGTGGAGCGCCTCTCCCTCCCGCGGGAGTCATCGCGCGACGCCCTGCCCGAGCCGGTGTCGAGGTTGGATCACCCTGACAGGGAGGGCTGGCGGCGCAACGTTGAGCGGGCGCTCTGTGCGTTCTCGGAGGGGCGGTTTGACAAGGTGGTGCTCGCCCGCGAGACGGAGCTCCGCTTCGCGGAGGAGATAGACGCGGCCCTGCTCGCCGAGCGGTTGGAGGAGGCGACGCCGGGTTGCTTCCACTTCTACGTCGAGCCGGAGGCGAGGGTAGCCTTCGTCGGCGCCTCGCCCGAGCGCCTCTTCCGCCGCGAAGGACGTCTCATAGAGAGCGAGGCCGTCGCGGGGACCAGACCGCGCGGCGCCTCCGAAGCCGACGACGCCGAGCTGCGCGACGACCTGCTCCGCAGCGAGAAAGACAAGGCCGAGCACGAGTACGTCAGGGTCGGTATCCGG
>DATACV010000470.1:0-3355 GCA_036258875.1 Rubrobacteraceae bacterium | reverse complement strand
CGACGAGGAGGGTGGTTAGATTTTCAGCCTCTCCGAGGTCATGGACCTGTCCCGCGAGCTCGGCGCCGAGGAGATCTTCGAGGGGGAGGTGATCGGGGACGACCCCGGACCTTCGCGGCTACCGGCCGTCCCGCTCGAGCGCTACGAGCGGCTCTTGCAGCAGGGCCAGGACTACAAGACGCGCCTCGAAGAGCGCAGCCGCCACATGGAGGAGATTCGCAAAGAGCGCGACGCCGCGCGGATGGAGATAGACCGCCTCTGGTCCGAGATAGAGCGCCTCAACCTCGTCGAGTTCCAGCGCGAGCTGCAGGAGAAGACCATCTCCACCCTCGAGGAGGAGAAGGTCAAGCTCGAGTCCGAGCGGGAACGCCTGATCCAGGAGCGCCTCGAGCTCGTCGAGGAGAAATCCGCCCTCGTCGAAGACCGCGTCCGCCTGGAAGCGGAGCTCAAGGCCCTCAAGAGCCGCGGCTTCTGGTCGCGCCTCTTCGGCGGCTGACCCCGAATAAATAGTCCATTTGGGGGATACGCCGATCCCTTTCCCTGCTGTATGCTGCCCCTCGTTACGTAACACGGGGCGGAGCGCTCCTTCCCTCCGCCCCGTTTCGAGAGGGGAGAGATATCCACGAGAGACCCCTACTCCTTCGCCTCCGGAGTGCTCCTCAAGAGCGACATGCCGGCGGCCATCGCCGAGACCGTCTTCATCACCAGCGAGGCGGAAGGGCGGCTCCTCTCCGAGGGTACCGGCGCGCGCCAGCAGCAGATAGCGGAGGCGCTGGAGGCCGGGATCGAGGACTACCTCGCCACGCACTAGAGCGCATTGCAAAGATATCGATATCTTTGCAATGCGCTGTTTGAGGCATCAGGCTTCGACGGCGGACGAGAACCCGCGCCGACATGCCCCGATACCTGAAACCTGAAGCCTTTTTGCTAGAGTTCCGGTCTGTATGGGCCGCGAGGAGATAAGCCGGCTGCTGCTGCGGGTCCGCGGGCTGGCCGCGCTGCGCGGGGTACTCGCCTCCCCCGTGGCGCGAGACTTCCTGACGTTGTTGGATCTCCTTGCCGCCGAGAGACCCGATCCGGCGTCGGTGGCCGGGACCTTCGGGCGCTTGTGGGAGGGGCTGGCCCTCGACCGGGACCCCCTTCTCCCCGACGCGTGGAGGTCTCATCTCGTGGGCCGCCTGCTGGACGACGAGAACGCCTTCAGCCTCGGCGCGGAACGGGGAGAGATCATCCCTCCGCTCGCGGAGCAGGCGAGCCGGGATCTCCGCACGCTCAAGGGTCTCTTCGACCTGGAGGCTGGGACCTTGCTGCGCGCGGTCGAGGGCGCCGTCCCCGGGCTGGAAGGGGTCTGGTTCCCCTGGAGGGACCAGGGTGACGGCGAGGGTGCGTCTTCTCCGCGCCACGTGGTGGCCCGCAAGCTCGCCGCGGCGGGGGACTGGGGCGGTTGCGTTGGGCTGCTCGCTGACCACTTCGCGCGCCACGGCGCCGGCCCCTTTGGACGTCACCGGGCGTTCCGCTGGACGGGGGACCGCCTCCAGGCGGTCCTCGACCCCGACCCCGTAAGCCTCGCGGATCTCGTCGCCTACGAGCGCGAGCGGGAGCCGCTCGTCAGGAACACCGAGCGCTTCCTCGCCGGCTTGCCGGCGCACCACGCGCTCCTCTACGGCCAGCCGGGGACCGGCAAGTCCTCCACCGTCAAGGCGGTCATGAACGAGTACGCCGACAGAGGGTTGCGGCTGGTCGAGGTGGCCAAGGAGGACCTCGGGGCGTTGCCGCGGGTGCTCGAGGCCCTGCGGGGCCGCGCGCCCAGGTTCGTCCTCTACGTCGACGACCTGTCGTTCGAGGAGCACGAGGTCGAGTACAAGGCCCTCAAGGCGCTGCTCGAGGGCAGCGTCGAGGAGCCTCCCGGGAACGTCCGGGTCTACGCCACCTCGAACCGGCGCAACCTGATCCGGGAACGCTTCTCCGAGCGGGACGAGGGCGACGACGTCCACGCCCGAGATACCATGCAGGAGAAGCTCTCCCTCTCTGCGCGCTTCGGGTTGCGCGTAACCTTCCCGACCCCCGACCAGCGGCGGTACCTCGAGATCGTCGCCGGCCTCGCCCGCCGGCGCGGGATAAAGATGCCCGAGGAGGAGCTGAAGGAGAGGGCAGTCCTCTGGGACCGCTGGCACGCCGGCAGGAGCGGGCGCACCGCCCGCCAGTTCGTCGACGAGCTCGAGGCGGAGCTGGCAGGCGGCGCGTAGCAGCGAAGCGGCGAAAGATCTCGGGCGGCTGGCCCGATCTTGGAGACACGGGTACAATGCATCCAGAGAGAGGTTGGCGCTTTCGCACCGGCTGGCACTTCTGCGGTGGACATTTGCCGACGGCGGCGAGACCCGGGATCTTTGGGCGTCGCCGGGTAGGGCCGCGGTTCCAGTTATGAACGGGCATAGCCGCTCACGGGGGGCGCTCGGCCGTGTTTGCAGGGATAAGAGGTGGGGAAACGGACGCCGGGAGGACAAAGACGACAGATATCAGGGACACACTGCTCTTCTGGCGCGGGCGTCGGAAGCCCGGGCGCGAGCAGGCCGGTGAGGCATCCGAGACGGATGAGGATCGGTTTCGCGCCCTGGCCGAGGTCGTCGCCGTGCACCACGGCGTCGTGGACGTCACCTGAGCCCATCCCGCCAAGCAGTCGACCTTGATGGGGTCTCTCGAACGTGGCGAGCCGGACGGTCAACGTCGCCAAAGCCAGGAGGGTAACCTGCGAACGGCCGGAGACTAGAGCCCTTCGGCTCGAGCCAGAATCTCTTCGAGCCTCTCTTGGAGCGCCGCTGCGGCGCGCTGCGGGGCGATGGTCCCGGCGAGCGAGGCGTGGAACCCCTCGGCCATCGCCAGGGACACGTCGTGGTAGAGGGGAGTGACCGGGCGCGAGCGCACGTTGCGGATGGCCTCCCTGCCCAGCGCGATGACGGGCACCCGAGAGAGGATCTCTTCGTCCTCGTAGCAGTCCTCGCGCGTCGGCAGGTAGCCGCCCTCCAGGGCGCGCTCTTTCTGCTGCGCGGGGGCGGTCAGGTACCGGATAAAGGCCCAGGCGGCCTCGATCTTCTCCTCGGAGGCGGCGTTGACCATCAGGTTCCATCCGCCGAGGCCGCTGTGGGCCGGGCTCCCGGAATGCGCGACGGGGAGCGGAGCTACGCCGATGCGCTCCTGTTCCACGTTCGAGAGCGAGGGGTCGGCCGCGCGCGTGTACACGTTGGGCCAGTTGCGCATGAAGACGGCGTCGCCGTTCAGGAAGACCGCGTAGGACTCGTACTCCTTGTAGCTGGGGACGGCCACCGGCGCCACCCCATCCGTCACCAGGCCGCGCGCG
>DATACV010000469.1:0-3446 GCA_036258875.1 Rubrobacteraceae bacterium | reverse complement strand
AACTGTGGATGGATGCGCCACCGGTTATCCACATTCCGGCTCCGGCCTGTGGATAGAGTGTGGACAGAATACGCATCAGATGCTTGTTGAGTGTTACAAAGTACCTCCCCTCGGGGGGAGGGGGTTGAGACGGAGCGAGGGTCAACGCTTGCTTTTGACTTGGTGGGTGATCTCGTGTATCTGGGAGAAGGCGTCGCGGTCGCTGTTGATGAGGTTGGCTATCTTGGAGGTGGCGTGCATGACGGTGGAGTGGTCGCGTCCGCCGAACGCCTTGCCTATCTTGGGGAGCGACTCGTCGGTGAGCTCGCGCGAGAGGTACATGGCGACCTGGCGCGGGTAGGCGAAGGCTTTGGAGCGGCTCTGGCCGACGAGGTCGGCCTTCGAGATACCGAAGTAGCGGCAGACCTCGTGCTGGATGAGCTCGATCGGGATCTCGCGGTACGCCTGGTCGGGGAGTATGTCCCTCAGGACCTCCTCGGCGAGCGCCACGCTGAGCTGTCGCCCGTAGAGCGAGGAGTAGGCGAGGATCCGCACCAGGGCTCCTTCGAGCTCGCGGATGTTCGTCGAGACCTTCGAGGCGATAAAGGTGAGGACCTCGTCGTCCACCTCGAGGCGGTCCATGATCGCCTTCTTGCGGAGGATGGCGATCCGCGTCTCGAGGTCGGGGGGCTGGATGTCCGTGACGAGCCCCCACTCGAAGCGGCTCACCAGCCTATTTTCGAGGGTCTGGATGTACTTGGGGTGCCTATCCGAGGCGATGACGATCTGCTTGTTCTCCTCGTAGAGCGCGTTGAAGGTGTGGAAGAAGGCCTCCTGGGTCTCCACCTTGTTCTCGAGGAACTGGATGTCGTCGACCAGGAGCACGTCGTTCTCGCGGTAGCGCTTCTGGAACTCGAGCGGCGCGTTGTCGCGCATGGAGTTTATGAAGTCGTTGGTGAACTGCTCGCACGTCACGTACCTGACGCGCATGCTGGGATCTTGGTCCTCGACGTAGTGGCCCACCGCCCGCAGCAGGTGAGTCTTACCGAGCCCCACGCCCCCGTAGATGAATAGCGGGTTGTAGACGAGCCCGGGGGTCTCGGCCACCGCCAGCGTCGCCGCGTGGGCGAACCTGTTGCCGGCCCCGATGACGAAGGTGTCGAATGTGTACTTGGCTTTGAAGGGCCGGGGCGTCCGGGCGTTGAGCACCGACTCCGCACCCTCGGCTGCCGCCGCGCCGTTCCCGTTACCCCCCCGGCTATCCCCGCCGACGCTCACCACCAGCGAGGCGTCGCGGCCCAGCACCGAGTCGAGGGCCTCCTCCAACAGAGGGCGGAACCGGCTCTCGATGTACTCCTTGGCGAACGTGTTGGGGACGGAGATCTCGAGCCTGTCCTCGTAGAGATCGACGGGCCGGATCCCCTCGAACCAGACGCGCAGGGAAGAGACATCTATGTGCTCGGAGGCGCGGTCCAACACCTCGGCCCAGACCTGTTCCACCCCGGCGTCCACCGCCTACCTGACCCAGGTGCTGACGATGGCCTCTACGAAGTCCTTCCCGAGCGGGCTGATGACCCGCTTGCCCGATTCGTCGGTGACCACCAGGCCGTGCTCCTCAAGGACCGAGAGGTCACGGTAGGCGGTGCTGACGCTGATCTCCAGCCGCTCCGCCACCGTCGAAGGACCGACCTCGCCGCACTCCAGCACGGTGATCAAGACCTTCTGCTGCCTCTCGGAGATGTTCATCCGCGGCACCCCGTCCGGGTAGCGGCGCGGCGCCGGCGCAGCCTGCGCGGGCCCCTTCTCTCTCGATTCGGCCCCCTCGCCGCCGACGGAGATGGTAACGACGGCGCCGCCGCCGATGTTGTCCTCGACGGTCACCGTCCCCCCCACCTTCTCCGCCGCCGCGCGGGCTATGCCCAATCCCGCGCCGACGCCCCGGATCCCGCGCAGCGCCTCCGGCGTGGCGCCAGAGAAGCCGAACTCCATGGCCCGCTCCTTGTGCTGTATCCCGGGCCCCTTGTCCGCGACCCGGACGACGTCTCCGCCCTCCAGCACGGAGATCACCACGCCCTCATACCCGGCGTGCACGAGGTTCTCGAGCACCTCCCGAACAGCCTCCTCGGGTACCTTCCCCCCCGCCGCCCTGACCTCGTCCATCACCAGCCTGGTGAACTTCGCCGTGGCGGACCCCGGGTTCGCAGCCGCGACCTCGGTCACCTCGGGCTCGCCGGAACGCGGGTACACCGCTATGCGGACGCCGATGCTAGCGCTCTCCGGCTCACCTCGTGTTCGCTCCGTGCGTATCATCCCCACGCCGGAATTTAGCGCACCCCTCGTCACGGCGCTATAGCGATAGAGAGCAAAATTCATATTTGCAGGAAATTAACGTGGTTATCCACAGGGTTATCCACAGCTGTGGATAACCGGGTGGAAAGCCCCGCGACGGGCGTCGCCGCCACCGCTTGCGGCGCATAAACTGGCGACTCTCGAGGGGCCCGTAATGTTGGGTGTGGCCGGGTTAGTGCCTCGTTTGCAGGACTTTCCTGAATGAAGCGCTGCCAGTGCGCCGCGGTCGAGCGCGAGTTATCAAGGCCAGGTTTGCTGGATGGGCGTGGTGGCTTCGGATATACTCTCGGGGTTGTTCGAAGCATCCGGAGTGCTCGCAGAGGAGTTTTATGAAGCGTACGTACCAGCCGAATCGCCGCAAGAGGGCAAAGACGCACGGTTTTCGCAAGCGCATGAGCACGGTCGGCGGTCGCAGGGTGATCTCGGCCCGGCGCCGGCGCGGTCGGCGTCGGCTGGCCGTCTGATCTTTGCCACGGAGTAGACGCACTCGTCTGACGGACTCTCCCGAGTTCGAGAGGGTTTACCGGCAGGGCGCCGCTTACAGGGGCAACCTGTTCTCGGTGCACGCTTTCCCGAACGAGTCCGGCACGCCTCGGCTTGGCCTCTCCGTCTCCCGGAAGGTAGGGAACGCGGTGACGCGCAACGCGGTCCGGCGGAGGCTGCGCGAGGTCTTCTACTCGACGCTCGACGAGGTGCCGGGGAGCTGGGACCTCGTCGTGTCGGCACGTCCGCCGGCCGCGGAGGCCAGCCTGCAGGAGCTGAGGGAGGAGTTCGCGCGCTCGCTGCGCAAGCTGGGCGAGATCGGCAAGGTCGGGTCGAGGTAGCGGTGTTCAGGACGTTGGGCGTCACCGCGATCAACGCTTACAGGCGGTTCATCTCCCCCATGCTTCCGCGGTCTTGCAGGTTTACGCCGAGCTGCTCTCTGTACACGCTGCAGGCCGTCGAGAAGTACGGCCTGCTGAGGGGCAGCTTCATGGGAGCCCGGCGGATACTCCGCTGCCACCCGTTCTCTGAAGGAGGGTACGACCCGGTACAGTGACTAACTTGTTCAACGCCATAGCAGACTTTTTCGCCAGGCTCTTCGACCCCATCGTGAACGTCCTGGGGCAGGTGCTCCT
>DATACV010000468.1:0-2056 GCA_036258875.1 Rubrobacteraceae bacterium | reverse complement strand
ACCCTGAGAACCCAAGAACCTGGGAACCTCCCGCTGAAACCTCGCAACCCCCGCGGACCGCCGTGTGCCTGATGCCTGTAGCCTCCTTATTGCCGCCGGGGCGGGGCGCTAATAGAATGTTATGCACGGTTCGATGGAGAGGATGCGACTCATGTTATCGAGGCGAGGCGGCAGCGTGCCCGGCGATGCCCGGGATGCGGGTGGGGTCGGCGTCTGATGGGCGTGCCGCTCAGGGTGTTGCTCGTCGAGGACTACGAAGACGACGCCCTGCTGCTCGTGAGGGAGCTGCGACGCGGCGGCCACGACCCAGTCTACGAGCGGGTCGACACCGCGGAGGCCATGGAGGCAGCGCTCGACGAGCGGGGGTGGGACCTCGTTGTCGCGGACCACTCCATGCCGGCCTTCAGCTCGCAGGCGGCGCTGGAGCTGCTCAGGGGCAAGGGTTACTCGGACCTACCCTTCATCATCGTGAGCGGCCAGATAGGCGAGCAGGTCGCCGTCGAGGCGATGAAGGCCGGGGCGCAGGACTACCTCATGAAGGGCAACCTCGCCAGACTAAACACCGCCATCGAGCGGGAGCTCAGGGAGGCGGAGAGCAGGCGGGAGCGTCGGCGGGCCGAGGAGGAGCTCAAGGTATCCGAGACGCGCTTCAGGCTCATGATCGAGCAGTCACCCTTGAGCATACAGATCTTCTCCCCCGACGGCCGGACGCTCCGCGTCAACCGGGCTTGGGAGCGGCTCTGGGGGGTGACGCTCGACCAGATCCCGGACTACAACGTGTTGCGGGACCCGCAACTGGTCGAGAAGGGGGTAATGCCCTACATCGAAGAGGGTTTCGCCGGACGGGCGAGCGCTATCCCCCCCGTCAGATACGAGCCGGAGAAGACCATCCCGGACGTGAGCGACGTCACCCACCGCTGGGTGCGAGCGTTCATCTACCCGGTCAAGGACACAGGCGGCAACGTCCAGGAGGTCGTCCTGGTCCACGAGGACATCACCGAGCGTATGAAGGCCGAGGAGGAGCGGCTGCTGGCCGAGGAGAAGTACCGGGGCATCTTCGAGAACGCGGTCGAGGGGATATTCCAGAGCACCGTCGAGGGACGTCTCGTCACAGCGAACCCCGCGCTGGCGCGCATGTTCGGCTACGACTCGCCGGAGGACCTGCTCGAGAACGTCTCGGACGTCACGAGGCAACTCTACTTGGCCCCAGAGCGCCGGGAGGAGTTCAACCGCCTGATAGTGCGCGACGGCTACGTCTCCGGGTTCGAGGTCCAGATCCGGCGCAAAGATGGGGGTACCATGTGGGCCTCGGCGAGCGCGCGGGCCATCCGCGACGAGCAGGGCGAGCTCGTCGGCTACGAGGGCACGGTCGAGGACATAACCGAGCGCAAGCGGGCGGAGCAGGCGCTGCACGAGATCCGGGAGGCAGAGCGACGGCGCATATCCCGCGAGCTGCACGACGGGGTCTTGCAGGACCTCACCTACGCCATGCAGTCCCTGCGGGTGACCCGGAGGATGCCGGCCGAGGCCAGGAGCGACGAGGAGACGGACAGGCAGATCGAGGCCCTCAAGAGGGCCGTGGAGGGCCTGCGCGACGCTATCTACGAGCTCAGGCTCGAGAGCGCCCAGGAGCAGCCGCTGACCCGCACGCTGGGCGCCATAGTGGAGCTCAACCGCCAGATGGACCCAGGGCGGGCGCTCGAGCTGGTCGTCGAAGAGGGGTTCCCGGCCTCGGTCTCCGGGCCGGCGAGCCTCGAGGTCGCTCGCATCGTCCAGGAGGCCCTCGCCAACGTCAGGCGCCACTCGGGGGCGAGCCGCGCCACGGTAACCCTCGAGACGGTGGGCAGCGAGGCTTGGGTCGGGGTCGAGGACGACGGCAGGGGCTACGAGCCGGGGCAGCACGCAGGCATGGGGCTCGTGGGGATGCGCGAGCGGGCGTCGGCGCTCGGGGGGAGACTGGAGATCGAAGGCCAGAGGGACGCGGGGACGCGGGTGCTCCTCAGGGTGCCCCTGCCCGTCCTCGTGGGCGCCGGCTCCGGGTACCAGAACACCCGGC
>DATACV010000467.1:0-1798 GCA_036258875.1 Rubrobacteraceae bacterium | reverse complement strand
CCTCGCCCGAGAGGATGGCGACGGGCAGGAGCGCTGCGCAGGTCACGAGGCCGCCGTAGGTCATGACGGCCGCGGTCGAGAGCGTGGAGCGCAGCCTGCTCACCGAGAGGATGTAGCCCGCGTAGAAAAGGGCGGCGAGCACGGCCAGGGCGTCCCCGAAGAGCTGCCGGGCGCCGAGCCCGAGGTCCCCGCCGACGAGCAGGGCGGCGCCCGCGAGCGCCACCGCCATGCCGACGAGGAAGGTATAGGCGAAGCGCTCGCCGAAGAGTAGCCTCGCCCCGAGGGCGACGAAGACCGGGGCGAGGTTAACCAGCAGCGTGGAGTTGGCCACCGAGGTGAACCCGATCGACAGGTGCCACAGCGCGAGGTCTCCCGCGAAGCAAAGCCCCGCCAGCACCAGCCCGAGAAAGGTCCGGCCCCCGGAGAGCCGGGGAGAGGGCGTAGCCTCCCGCCGTCTCCCGACCTCGGTCCACAGCCACACGATGGGCAGGGCGAGGGCGAGGCGCCAGAAGGCCGTGGCGGTCGGGCCGATCTCGCTCAGGCGCACGAAGATGGGCGCGCAGGCTATCCCCACGGCGCCGAGGACCAGCGCCGCCAGCGCGAGCCCCGATCCCGCTCCGACGCGGGGATGCTTCTGCTGCCGGGTGCCCATGTCTCGTTCTCTTGTCGGGTCGTTCGAGGACGCCACGCACGGATGATACAGACTCGCGCACGAGAGGCGTCGCCCGGGGCAGCGTTACGGATGTTGCGTTTCGGGTATTGATGCGACTCAGACAACCGAAGGGAGACTGCGAAGTGGGCGTAGCGGAGATACTGGCCATCGTGGTTGTCGTGGTCGTCGTCATCTTGCTGATCGTCTACTTCGTCTCCCGGCGCAGGCGCGCAGCGCAGCGAGGAGCAGCGGGCGCGGACCAGGGAGGAGTTCGGGAGCGAGTACGAGAGGGCGGCGCAGGAGCGGGGCTCCGAAGAGGAGGCCGAGAGGGAGCTCAGGGAGCGCCGCGGGCAGGTAGAGCGGCAGGTGCAACCGCTCTCGGAGGAGAGCCGGGGTCGCTACGAGGAGCGCTGGGGCGAGGTCGAGCGGGTCTTCGTGGACAACCCCGGCAGGTCCATCGAGCTGGCCGACCGGACCGTCATGGAGATCCTGGAGGAGCGCAACTTCGTCTCCGAGCCCTCCCAGAGCGACGAGGAGACCGAGCGGAGCCTCGCCGTCATGCACCCCGACGTCGCCGACGACTACAGGGAGGCCAGGCGCATCCGGGCCGACGTCGTCGCCGGGGTCGGCCGGTTCTCGGACGGGAGCTCGAGCGAGGAGACCACGGAGGAGCTCCGCCAGGCCATCCGCAGGTACCGCGCGGTCTACCAGCGCATCGCGCGCGGGTAAGGAGCGGTCGGCGTGGTAGGGGCGGTTGACCAACCGCCCCTACGCCCTGTGTAAAATGGAGCGGTAAGCGTCTTCGGGGGTGGTGAGCTGTGGCGGATAATCTCGTCGCCAAGATCCTCAACGACCATCGTGTGAGCGGTTCGCTCGATCCGGGCGAGGAGGTGGGCCTGAGGATAGACCAGACGCTCCTGCAGGACGCGACCGGGACGATGGCCTGCCTGCAGTTCGAGCGGATGGGGGTCGAGCGGGTCCAGGTGGACCTCGCCGTCCAGTACGTGGACCACAACATCATCCAGCTCGACTTCAAGAACCCCGACGACCACCGCTTCTTGCAGGCGTTCGCCGCCAGGTACGGCATGTACTACTCCCGCCCCGGGAACGGCATCTGCCATTACCTGCACGTCGAGCGCTTCGCGA
>DATACV010000466.1:0-1547 GCA_036258875.1 Rubrobacteraceae bacterium | reverse complement strand
TCTGCGGCCTCCGCTTGTCAGCACGCTTCGGCTCTAAAGGGCCTCGCTTTCAGCCGTCAGCTCCTTTACATTGAGTACTTTCCCGACGCGCCTCGCGCGACCGCCTCGGATGGCATACCAGGTTGCAGCCAGGGACGACCTGCTGAAAGCTGCCGACCGCAGGGAGGCCGCGTGCTGACTAGCTGCCGACCGCAGGGAGGCTTTGCATCTTTTCGAGGACGTCTTCTATCCTGAGCAGGCTGCGCTCGCGTCCGAGGAGCTGCATGGTCTCGAAGAGCCCCGCGCTCACTGTGCGTCCGGTGGTGGCGAAGCGCAGGGGGTGTATGAGGTGGCGCGCGCCCTTCTCCTTCTCGGCGGCGAGGCCGCGCACTGCCTCCTCGATGGAATCCTCGGTCCACTCGGGTAGCGCCTTCAGTCGCTCGTGGAGCTCGGGGAAGGTCTCGCGGACGAACTCCTTGCCGAACTGACCAGCGAACTCCTCTTCGTCGTAGTCGAGCTTGCCGCCGTAGAAGTAGCCGACTGAGGCCGGGATCTCGGTCAGGCGGCCGAGGCGCTCCTTCAGGAGGTCCATGATCTCCGTCAGGCGCGGCATGTCCCTCTCGAGCTCCTCAGGCGTCGCGGCGCCGGAGGAGGCGAGCATGGGGGCCGCGATGAGGGCCAGCTCCTCGGGGCTCTTGCGGCGGATGTACACCTGGTTTATGGCCTGGAGCTTGCTCTCGTCGAAGACCGCCGGGTTTCCGCTCACGCGGTCGATGCGGAAGCGCTCGGCCAGCTGCTCGGGGGTGAAGATCTCCTCGTCCGCGGCATACCCAGCCCCGAGGAGCGCCAGGTAGTTGAAGAGCGCCTCGGGCAGGATCCCCTGCTCGGCGAAGTCCTCGACGCTCGCCGAGCCGTGGCGCTTGGACAGCTTCTTCTTGTCCGGACCCAACACCTGCGGGACGTGGGCGAAGGCGGGGAGCTCGTGTCCGAGGGCCTCGTACAGCAGGATCTGCCGCGGCGTGTTGGAGAGGTGGTCGTCGCCCCTTATGACGTGGGAGATCTCCATCTCCGCGTCGTCCACGACCGCCGCGAAGTTGTAGGTCGGGGTGTTCGTGGACTTCATGATGACGAAGTCCTCCAGGTTGGCGTTGTCGAAGGTCACGGGGCCCCGGATGATGTCCTCGACCACGGTCTGGCCCTCGCGCGGGGTCTTGAACCGGACGGTGTGCGCCTCCCCGGCCTCCACCTTCCCCCGCGTCTCCTCGAGGTCCATCTCGCGGTACTCGCCGCCCCTGTAGATCGGCTGCCGCTTCTCTGCCTGCGCCTGCTCCCGAAACTCCTTTAGCTCCTCCGGCGTGGCGAAGTCGTAATAGGCGGCGCCGGAGTCCAGGAGCCTCCGCGCTGCTTCACGGTACAGGTCCATGCGCTTGGTCTGGCGGTACGGGGCGTGGGGACCGCCGACCTCGGGGCCCTCGTCCCAGTCCAGCATGATCCAACGCAGAGACCGCTTGAGCTGCTCGACAGACTCCTCGCTCGAACGCTCGAGGTCGGTGTCCTCTATGCGCACA
>DATACV010000465.1:0-4666 GCA_036258875.1 Rubrobacteraceae bacterium | reverse complement strand
GCAGGTGAAGATGGTGCTCATCGACCCCAAGAGGGTCGAGCTCTCCCACTACGCCCGCATACCGCACCTCATCACCCCCGTCGTCACCGACGTCAAGAAGGCGGCCAACGCGCTCTCCTGGGCCGTGTCCGAGATGGAGCGCCGCTACGAGGTGCTCGAGAGGAGCGGGGCGCGTTCGCTGCACGGCTACAACGCCCGCAGCGAGGCCCAGATGCCCTACGTGGTCATCGTCATAGACGAGCTCGCCGACCTCATGATGCAGGCCGCGGCTAAGGTCGAGGACGCGGTGATCCGGATCGCCCAGAAAGCGAGGGCCGTAGGTATCCACCTCGTCGTCGCCACCCAGCGCCCCAGCGTCGACGTCATAACCGGCATGATCAAGGCCAACATCCCGAGCCGCGTCGCCTTCGCCGTCTCCAGCCAGGTGGACAGCCGCGTGATCCTGGACTCCGTGGGCGCCGAGGCCCTGCTCGGGATGGGCGACATGCTCTACAAACCGGTCTCGGCCGTCAGGCCCTCGCGGGTTCAGGGGGCGTTTATCTCCGAGAACGAGGTGGAGCGGGTGGTCTCGGCGGCGGCCGACGCGAGCCGCGGGCGGGTCGAGCCGAGCTACGTCGAGGAGGTCACGGAGCCCAAAGAGGACGCCAGGGTCTCCGAGGAGCCCGACGACGAGCTCCTGCCCGAGGCGGCGAGCTTCGTCGTGGCGACCCAGCAGGCCTCGGTGAGCGCTGTGCAGCGTCGCTTCAGGGTTGGCTACTCGAGGGCCGGCAGGATCATAGACGCGCTCGAGCGCAGGGGGGTGGTCGGACCGTACGAGGGGTCCAAGGCCCGATCGGTGGTGGCCACCGAGCTGGATCTCGAAGGCATCTTCGGCGCGAACGGCGCCGCGAACGGGTCCGAACCCGGGGAGGATTGGTAGCTTTTGTGATAGGCTGGTAACGGCTATGGAAGACGATCGGGGTACTTTCCAGAGACCGAAACACATGCCAGAAGGCGTGCCGAACGGCGAAGCGAAGATCGGTCGCGTCCTCGAGATGGCCCGCAAGCAGAGGGGCCTCACCCTCGACGAGGCCGAGCACGCCACCAAGATCCGCAAACGCTACCTCGACGGGCTCGAGCGCGAGGACTTCGGAGTGTTGCCGGACGCGGTCTACGCCCGCGGCTTCCTGAAGACCTACGCGAACTACCTGGGCCTCGACGGCGAGGAGCTGGCCCGCCAGCTGAAGGACCGCCGCAGGTCGAGACGCGACCGCAGCGTCATCTACGGCCTGCCCAAGACCAGCGACTTCGACAAGCCCCTGATCAACCCGGGCGAGCTGACCGGGAAGGAGGGGCGCACGATCTCCTGGGGCACGGCCCTGAACTTGCTCGTTGCGCTGCTTCTCTTGGCCGCCGTCGCCGGCGCGCTGTACTACGTCGGCCTCGGCGCCCAGAGCGCCAGCGAGAACCCGGACCCCGGGCCGCCCGCGCGGGAAGACGCCGCCGACAACCCGCAGCCGCGCGCAGGAGGCGCGCCCGAGCCCGACGCACCCGAAGCCGGCGCGCCCGAGAACGGCGCGCCCGACCAGCCGCAACCGGCGCAGCCGCAGCCGGAGACGCTCTCGGTAGTGGTGAGCGTGGATGGCGACCCGTCGTGGTTGAGCGTGCTGGCCGACGGGAGGCTGGCCTACGAGCAGATCGCCCAGCCCGGCTTCTCCCAGACCTTCGAGGCGCGGCGGGAGGTCAGCATCAAGACCGGGAACGCCGGCGCCGTCGGGGTCGAGGTCAACGGCCAGGACCTCGGCAAGCTCGGCGAGAGCGGCGAGGTCCTCACCCGCGATTTCACCCTCAAGACGGCGACCTGACGGGGCCGAAAAAGCCGCGAGCACGCTCTTGGGAGCGCACACCCCCTACAGTATAATCCTGTACGGTAGATGCCGATACTAATTGACCACGCAGGTGCGGTCTCGCTTTGGAGGATGCATTGGACAAGAGCAAGGCTATAGACGCCGCCGTTTCCCAGATAGAGCGGCAGTTCGGGAAGGGCTCGATCATGCGCATGGGCGACGAGGAGCCCCAGAGGGTGGCCTCGATCCCCACGGGTGCCCTTGCCCTCGACCTGGCGCTTGGCGTCGGTGGGGTGCCCCGCGGCCGTATCGTCGAGATCTTCGGCCCAGAGTCCAGCGGCAAGACTACCCTCGCCCTGCACATCATCGCCGAGGCCCAGAGGGCCGGCGGGCTCGCCGCCTTCGTCGATGCCGAGCACGCCCTCGACCCGACCTACGCCCAGGCCATAGGCGTAGATCTCGAGAACCTCTACTTCTCCCAGCCGGACAACGGCGAGCAGGCCCTCGAGATAGCAGATACCCTCGTCCGTAGCGGCGCCCTCGACGTCGTCGTCATCGACTCCGTCGCCGCCCTCGTCCCTCGAGCTGAGATCGAGGGTGAGATGGGAGACTCTCACGTGGGGCTCCAGGCCCGGCTCATGAGCCAGGCCTTGAGGAAGCTCTCGGGCTCCCTATCGAGGTCCGGGACCACCGCCATCTTCATCAACCAGCTCAGGGAGAAGATAGGGGTCATGTTCGGCTCCCCCGAGACCACGCCGGGTGGGCGGGCCCTCAAGTTCTACTCCAGCGTGCGGCTCGACATCCGGCGCATCGGGGCCCTGAAGGTCGGGAATGATGCGGTAGGCAACCAGACGCGGGTCAAGATCGTCAAGAACAAGGTGGCGCCGCCGTTCAAGACCGTGGAGTTCGACGTGATGTACGGGGAGGGCATCTCCAAGGAGGGGAGCCTGCTCGACATCGGCATCGAGAACGGCGTGATCCAGAAGTCCGGGGCTTGGTTCGCCTACGGCGACGAGCGTCTCGGCCAGGGCCGCGAGAACGCCAAGCAGTTCCTGAAGGAGAACGACGAGGTGCGCGAGCGCATCCTCGAAGACATCTACGAGAAGCTCGGCCTGAGCAGGCCTTCCGAGGTGCCGGATGTCGAGGCGCCCGCCGAAGACGGCGCCGAGCTGCCGGGGCGGGCTGTCGCGGAGCCGGCCCCGCAGCAGGTCTTCTAGCCTCCTCCGGGTCCACTCGTGCCCGAGATCACCTGCCTGCGCGAGCGCCGCGGGAAGGCCAGGGTCTGGGTAGACGGCGAGTTCTGGGCCGAGATAGACGCGGACGTCGCGGCCGAGCGCGGCCTCCGGGAGGGGGTCGCGCTCGATCCGGAGGAGCTCGAAGAGGTACGGGTGGCGGGGGAGAGGACGCTCGCGATGAACCGCGCGCTGCACTTTCTCGGCTACCGCGCCCGCTCGCGCAAGGAGGTGCGAGACAGGCTGCGGCGCTACGGCTACGGCGAGGAGACCGTCGAGGGCATCGTGGAGAGGCTCGAGGAGCTCGGCTACCTCGACGATGAGGAGTTCGCGCGCACGGCGGCGCGCGAGAAGGCCCGCCGGTACGGGCCCAGGCGGGTCGGCGCAGAGCTCAGGCGCAGCGGCGTTGACCCCGAGCTGGCGCAGGAAGTAGTCGAAGGGGAGTTCGCGAAGAGGAGCGAGCTCGAGGAGGCTCGCTCGCAGGCCGCGCGGCGGTATAATAGGGGAGGATCCGACGCAGAGGCGCGTAGGGTCTACGGCTTCTTGACGCGCCGGGGTTACTCGGCGGAGGTTTGCGCCGAGGTCGCTCGCGACTACCGCGGGGCTCAGGGGGCCGGTTAACGGTCATACGAGCTTGAGCGCGGGCCGGCTGCAGCGGCCCGGTGGAGGAAAACCTGTGAACGTAGTCTTACTGGTCCTGGGACTGGCGGGCGGGCTCACCGTCGGTGCCGTCCTGGGCTTTCTGGCGTACAAGACAAGAATAGGGAGCCGCCAGGCAGGGGCCCGCGCGGACGCGCGTTCGATCATCGAGGACGCCGACCGCGCCGCCGAGACCAAGCGCCGCGAAGCGGAACTCGAGGCCAAAGAGGCGGCCCTGAGGATCAAAGACGAGGCCGAGGCCGAGGTGCGGGCGAGGCGAGCGGAGATCGTGCGCATCGAGGAGCGCCTGGACAACCGCGACACCGCCCTCGACAGGCGGGAGGGCGAGCTCGACGAGCGCCGTCGCCGCCTCTCGGAGGCAGAGGAGGCGCTCACGACGCGCGAGGAGGAGCTCAAGGCGCGCGAGGCCGAGCAGCTGCGCGCCCTGGAGGAGATCTCCGGCCTCACTAGGGAGGAGGCCGAGCGCCGCCTCCTAGCCGGCCTCGAGAGCGAGCTCGAGGGCCGGATGGGCCGTATGGTGCTCGAGCGGACGATGGAGGCCGAGGAGAGGGCGGACGCCGAGGCGCGCCGCCTCATCTCCACCACTATGGAGCGGCTCGCCTCCGACCTCACCTCCGAGTCCACCGTCAAGGCCATAGCGCTACCCTCCGACGACATGAAGGGCCGCGTCATAGGTCGCGAGGGCCGCAACATCCGGGCATTCGAGGCCGCAACGGGCGTCGACGTGATCATCGACGATACCCCCGAGACGGTGGTCATCTCGTGTTTCGACCCGGTGAGGCGCGAGGTCGCGCGCCTCTCGATGGAGCGGCTGGTGCAGGACGGGAGGATCCACCCTGGCCGCATAGAGCAGATAGTCTCCAAGGCGAAGAAGGACGTCGAGAAGGAGATGAAGGCCGCGGGGCGCCAGGCGCTCTACGACGCGAAGATCTCCGGCGGGATGCACGG
>DATACV010000464.1:0-6386 GCA_036258875.1 Rubrobacteraceae bacterium | reverse complement strand
CCTGCCTGGCGGAAGCTGGCCGCCTTGAGACGGTGCGGACCGACGGGGTCCGTCAAGTAGAGTGGTCGTCCGGGTCCTCTTCGATGATCTCCTCGCGGATGATGCGCCGGTGGACCTTCGCGCGACCGCCCTCCTCGAAGGTCTCCGTCTCCTCGGTCTCGCGGACCCTCGGGCTCCCGCTCGTTGCCCCCTCTTCCGTGGATCCCTCCGTCCCGGTGGACTCTTCTGAGGAGCCGCCGCTCTCGAACCTCCCCGCGGCGCCGGGGGTGGTCGAGCCTGTAGAGGTGCCCGTTCGATCCCCGTGCCCGGTATCCGCGCCGGACGGCCCACCCGTGGAGCCCTCGTCCCGGTCCGAGTCATCACCGCCCCCGCCTGTGCCCGAGTAGGAGCCCGGAGAGGACTGCGACCCCAGCCCGAAGTGGCTGCGGATGCGCTCCTCGTACTCGGGGGTGATGTCCTCGTCGTCGTCGAAGCTCGGGGCGTCCTTGACGTGATCCTTGGACTCCGAGACCTCCAGGGACTTATCCGCCTCATTCACCCGGACGATGTCCATGGGAATCAGGGTGGACTTGCGCCCGAAGAAGCCCATCTTCACCCCGATGTACTCCTCGCGGTCTGCCTCGTCTATAAAGAGGTCGTCAACCTTGCCGATCTTTTCCCCACGGTTGTCGTAGACTGTGTAGCCCTCGTACTTGTCCTCGAGCTCCCGCAGCCTCTCCTCGTTAGCCACGATCCTCCTCCTCGTGCCGTTGGACCTGGTAGTGTGCTGCGTACCCGCGGGGAACCCGATTAAACATACGACCCGCCGGGTCCCGAGGCTCCAGGCGCGGGCTTGCTAAACTGGTCGGGTGGCTCCTACTGGGGGGTGGTGGCGTGGCATCCGACGGCACGAGAATCCTGTCCGTGGACCTTGGCTCTTCTTCGGTGCGGGCCGAGCTCTACGACGGCTCGGGCACTCGAGAAGAGGGTACCGAGACGAAGCTCGCCTACGAGCTGGAGTACACGCCGGACGGTGGCGTGGCGGTGGAAGCCGAAGAGCTCCTGGATCTCGTGGTCCGCGCGATAGACGGCGCCCTGGAGAAGGCCGGTGACGCCCCCATCACCGGGGTCACCGCGAGCACCTTCTGGCACTCGGTGCTCGGCCTCGACCGCGAGGGCCACCCCACCACCCCGGTCCTCTACTGGGCGGACCGGCGGGCCGCGGAAGCCGCGCGAGAGCTGCGCGAACACCTCGACGAGGCCGCCGTCCACCGCCGCACGGGGTGCGTGCTCCACTCCAGCTACTGGCCCGCCAAGCTCCTGTGGCTGAGCCGCGAGAGGACCGGTGACTTCGAGCCTGCCGCACGCTGGGTCTCCCCCGCCGACTATTTCTACGAGCGGTTCTTCGGAGAGACGCGCGTGGGGACGTCTATGGCGTCGGCCACCGGGCTCTTCGACCAGAACCGGCGGCGCTGGGACGAGGGGGTGATCGAGGCCCTGCCCGTCGAGCTACATCAGCTCTCCCCCATCTCGGACGAACCTCTCCGGGGGTTGAGCGACGAGTGGGCCCGGCGGTGGCCCGCACTGCGCGACGTCCCGTGGCTCCCGGCGGCGGGCGACGGGGCCTGCTCGAACGTCGGGAGCGGGTGCACGCGCAGCGACCGGCTCGCGCTGATGGTCGGCACCAGCGGCGCGATGCGCGTGCTCTGGAAGGCCGAGTCGGTCGAGATACCCGACGGACCGTGGTGCTACAGGGCCGACGACAAGCGGTTCGTGATGGGCGGCGCGCTCTCGGACGGCGGGAACCTGGTCGCGTGGCTGCGGGAGACGCTCAGGCTCCCAGAGCCGGAAGAGACCGAGAGGATACTGGCGGAGATGGAGCCCGACTCGCACGGCCTCACCTTCCTCCCGCTGCTAGCCGGGGAGCGCGGGCCAGGATGGGCCGATGAGGCGAACGGGACCGTCGCCGGGCTCTCGATGGGCCACAGACCCGTCGACATCCTGCGCGCCGCGATGGAGGCCGTCGCCCTCAGGTTCGCGCTCATCGCGGAGATCATCGAGGAAGCCTCGCCGGGCGAGAAGGAGGTCATCGCCACCGGCGGCGGGCTCCTCGGCTCACCGACGTGGACCGGGATCATGGCCGACGCCCTCGGCAGACCCGTCACAACCTCGGCCATCCAGGAAGCCTCCAGCCGCGGCGCAGCCCTCCTCGCCCTCGAGAGGCTCGGGGAGCTGGAGATCGAGGCCGCAGAGGCGCCGCTCGGCGAGACCTTCGAGCCCGACCCCGAACGCCACGAGGTATACAGGGAGGCCCTCGCGCGCCAGCGGCGTCTCTACGACGCCGTGCTCGGCGCAACGTAGGGCGGCCTCTACGAGGCGCCCAGCTATCAGCGGTCAGCTATCAGCAAGACCTTGAAAATGCTTCCCCGGCCCGCCAAACGATCGGACCAAGAACACCTAGCCAGCGGGGTCGGCTTGCGAACAGTCCGGCGGCCAGCCACCGGGAAGCTGACGGCTGACCGCTGAATGCTGAAGGCTATTTCACCTCTTGCTCATCGGCGTGTAGTCCACGTCGCGGGGGCCGGTGTAGATCTGGCGCGGGCGCGCGATCTTGAGCTCGGGGTCGTGGAGCATCTCGACCCACTGGGCTACCCAGCCGGAGGTGCGCGGTATGGCGAACATCACGGTGAAGGCGTCGGTAGGGATGTTAAGGGCCTCGTAGATGAGCCCCGAGTAGTAGTCCACGTTGGGGTAGAGCTTGCGGCTCGTGAAGTAGTCGTCGTCGAGCGCCCGCTTCTCGAGCTCGACGGCTATGTCCAGGAGCGGGCTCTCCTTGTTGGTAGCCTCGAGCACCTCGTCCACGTGCTTGCGGATGATCCTGGCCCGCGGGTCGTAGTTCTTGTAGACCCTGTGCCCGAAGCCCATCAGCCGCTCGTTGCCCTCTTTGACGCCCTCGAGGAAGTCGGGGATGTTGTCGGTGGACCCTATCCTCTGCAGCATCCTCAGGACGGCCACGTTGGCCCCGCCGTGCAGCGGCCCGTAGAGTCCCGCGACCCCCGCGGCTATCGCGGAGAAGGGGTCTACCCGCGAGGAGCCGACGACCCTGACGGCGGCGGCGGAGCAGTTCTGCTCGTGGTCGGCGTGAAGTATGAAGAGCACGTCGAGCGCCTTCTCGAGGCGCGGGTCGGGCTCATAGCGGGGCTCGGCCATCTTGAAGAGCATCGAGAGGAAGTTGCCCGTGTACGAGAGGTCGTTGTCCGGGTAGACGTAGGGCAGCCCGAGGCTGTGGCGGTACGAGAAGGCAGCTAAAGTGGGCATCTTCGCGATGAGGCGCACCGCCGAGACGTGCCGCTGGTACTCGTCGTCTATGTTCGCCGCCTCCGGATAGAACGTCGAGAGGGCGCCCACCGAAGCGAGCAGCATGCCCATCGGGTTCGCGTCGTGGCGGAAGCCGTCCATGAAGTTCTTTATGTTCTCGTGGACGTAGGTGTGGTGCGTGATCTCGTAGACCCACTGGTTGTACTCGTCCTCGGTCGGCAGGTGGCCGTAGATCAGTAGGTACGCTACCTCGAGGTAGGTGGACTGCTCGCACAACTGCTCGATCGGAATGCCCCGATGCTGCAGGATACCCTTCTCACCGTCGATGTAGGTGATCGCGCTCCTGCAACTCGCCGTGTTCGAGTAGCCGGGGTCGTACGTCATGAGGCCGAAGTCGTCCTCGTCGACCTTGATCTCCCTGAAGCCCATCGACCGGACCGTGCCGTCCTCTATCTCCAGTTCGTAATCCCGCCCCGTGCGGTTGTCCTTGACCGATAGACTTTCAGCCCCAGTCGCGGTCGATCCGCCGCCGTTCGCCATGCCTTGAGACTCTCCGGTCAACTCGTGCCCCTTTCTCTGGTTGCACGTATTATATATGCTCGCCCCATATATATGCTTAGAACGCGCGCAATGGTTCGGACCTCCATATTATCCCCCACCTGCGGGTAAACGGAAAGTGAGAGGGCGTTGAAACCTTGGGCGCGGGGTCTCGTATGTGATCTACGAGGAGCGAGACAAGGAGCGCGCATGGAGAGAGAATCGGCTAACTACGGGGTGCAGCGGGAGCGGTGGCCCGAACCTTACGGTCCGATCGGCGTGATGAGCGCGCGCGACGAGCGGACGTGGTCGGCGCTGGCGCACCTTAGCACCTTTCTCAACGCCTTCACCGGCTTCTTCGGGCCGGTCGCGGCCTTCGTCATCTGGCTGGTACACCGGGACAAGAGCCCGACGGTGGCCTCCCACGCGCTGAGGAGCGTGTTCTACCAGGTGGCCTGGCTCGTCGCCATCGCCGTCGGGTGGACGGTTACGGGCTTGCTGATGGCGGTCGTCGTCGGCTTCCTGCTGGTGCCGGTGATGATCGTGGTTACCCTCGCGCCCTTCGTCCAGGCCTCCTACGAGGCGTACAGGGCGTACATGGGTTACGGCCGCCGCTACGTGTAGCGCGCTGCCCGGCTTCGCCGGGCCTCGCTCCCAGTATTTCGCAAAGAGGCTGGGTTTATCTTGCTAACGTTATTGGCCGAAGGTCTTTCACCCTAGTGCGGAGAGGCGAGGGCGTACTCGTGCGAGCCGCGGATGAGGGCTCCTTCTTCGAAGCGAGAGAGGCGGTAATCTAGTAACTTGGGCCTCTTCGGCTTGCCGTCGGAAATCCAACGCGCCAGCTCGGCGCCGACCGCCGGCGACTTCTTGAAGCCGGTCCCGCTCCAGCCGGCGGCGAGGTAGAGGCCCTCCGGTCCCGCGGGTCCGAGAACCGGACGGCCGTCCGGCGTCATGTCCAGTATCCCGGAGCGGCCCGAGCGGTACGGGGCGCCGGCGAGAGTGGGAAAGCGGGCAGCGAGCTTGCGCGAGGCCTCCGTGACGAAGGCGCCGTCGGGCTCCGGCGTCGGGACGTCGGGGTCGTCGAGCCACTCGAGGCTGTCGCGGCTGCCCACGAGGGTGGCACGCTCGGCGGCGGGCCTCGCGTAGAAGCCTTCTATAGTGTCGATGATGGTGAGGTGGGTCGGCAGTGCGTAGGGGCGCTCGAAGAGCGCGACACGCACCCTGGCAGGCCGGATGGGGAGTTCCAGGCCAGCGCTCCCGGCAAGCGGCACGGACCACGCCCCGGCGGCGAGCACCACGGCGTCCGCTTCCAGCGTTCCTTCCTCGGTCCGGACACCTTTGAGGCGGTCTCCTCGTACGACGAGCGCCGTCGCGCGTCGCCGCTCCAAGCGTGCCCCCAGCGCCTCGGCGGCCTGGAGAAAGCCGATGGTGGTGGCGGCGGGATCGGCGTAGCCGCCGCGGGGCTCGTGGGCGGCGAGGGCTACGCCGTCCGTGCGGAGGGCGGGCGCTAGCTCGCCGAGCTCGTCGGGGTCTAAGAGGGTCGTCTGCACCCCTACCCCCTGTTGCAGGGCGACGTTGTATCTCAGTGCCTCGACGTTCCCTTCTGCGACCAGGTAGGCAAAGCCCGTCCGGGTGAAGCCGCAGCCGCCGCCCACGCGCTCGCCCCACGGCTCGAAGTAGTCCGTGAGGCTCTCCCACGCCAGATCCGCCTCCAGCGCCGTGGGGTAGTGAGCGCGGATCAGGGCCCCCGAGCGCGCCGTCGAGCCTGCGGCGGGTCCGTCGCGGTCGATCACCAGGGTCCCTACGCCGCGCTCGGCGAGGTGGAAGGCGACGCTCGCGCCCACGATCCCGGCCCCGACCACGACGACCTCGGCGCCGTTCATCCGTTCTCCGAAGGCACCGGCTTGCCTGGAGAACGCGGGCTTGCATCCACGGTAAGGTCCCGGTAATCCAAGTGCGCTACCCCGCCGCGCGAGCGGCGCCGACCTTCTGGAGGTACTCCAGCACCTCGCCCACAGGGACCACGTCGCCGTACTTGGCGTCTATGTCGTAGAGGTTGGCCTCGTGGGCCTTTTCGTTGCGGTCCCCTACCGCTTCGCGCGGGACTACGGGCCTGTAGCCGTACTGGAGGGCGTCAACGGCGGTCGCGCGAACACAGCCGGAGGTGGAGGCGCCGGTGACGATGAGGGAGTCGACGCCGGCGGCGGCAAGCAGACTCGGGAGGCCCGTCCCGTAGAAGGCAGAAGCGAAGAGCTTGTTGAGGATGGGTTCGGTCTCGCGCGGGGCTATGCGAGGGTCCACCTCCCCCCACCGGCTCCCGGCTTCGAGGGTGAGGAGGGCTGGGACCTTGTCTATGAACGCGGCGGCGGTGAGCTTGTCACTCTCGCGGTAGGCGATGGTGGTGAAGACGACGGGTATCTCCGCGCTCCGGGCCGCCTCGAGGAGCCTCCCTATGTTGGCGACCGGGTCTTCGAGGTCGCAGGCCAGGGGTGAGTCCGGGTCCGTGAAGCCTAGAGTCATGTCCACCACTATGAGGGCGGGGCGGCGGCCGT
>DATACV010000463.1:0-12228 GCA_036258875.1 Rubrobacteraceae bacterium | reverse complement strand
GGCCCCCGCGTGCAGCGGTGCTATCCCGTTCTCGCGCAGGCACCTCTGGCCGCGCTCCAGGTCGCCGGCGGCAGGCGAGCCGATGCAGATGACCGCAGCGGCCTCCCTCTTATGGCCGGGGGCGCAGGGTATCTCGGCCTTGAAGCGCCGCCGCAGCGCGAGGCAGCGGATCCCCTCCCCGGGCGCGAGTCCCGATACGCGGGTGCCGGGGCTCTCGGGGTTGAAGGTGTTGGCCACCAGGACCTCGATACCCGCCTCGGAGGCGGGCTCCATCGTCTTCGGGTGCAGGACCTTGGCCCCTAGCGAGGCGAACAGGCTGGCCTCCTCGTAGGAGAGCCGCGGGAGCCTCGCGGCCCCGAGGACCAGGCGAGGGTCGGCGTCGAGCACGCCGTCCACGTCCGACATGATCCAGACCTCCTCGGCCCGCAGGGCCCGCCCGATGACCGTGGCCGAGAGGTCGGAGCCGCCCCTGCCCAGGGTGGTCTCGAGTCCGTCGGGGGACCTCCCGACGTATCCCGGCACTACCGCGACGACACCCTTCTCCAGCAGCGGCGCGACGAAGCGCGAGCAGCGCGACCGCGTCTCGGCGGCGTCTACCTCGGCCCCGTCGAAGCCGGAATCTGTGGCTATGGGGTCCCTCTCGACGGCGGCGGACGGCACATCGAGGCTCTTTATGGCGCCGGCCAGGATCTCAGCTGAGAGCCGCTCGCCGTGGACCGCGATCCCGGCCCGCCGGGCCGCCGGGTTCTCCCGTAGCCCGTCGAAGGCCTCGACTAGGTCGGCGAGCAGGGCGCGGAGCCGCTCTTCGACGGCCGGGAGGTGCTCAGGGGAGACGACCTCGCGGGCGGCGAGCAGGTGCCGCTCGGCGAGCGAGCGGTAGAGCTCGGCGAGCGAGCCCTCCAGCGTCGCGCCGGTGAGGGTGCGTCCCTTGCGGCCGCTCGTGGCGTCGGCGTAGCCGAGCAGGGTGTCGGTTGTTCCGCTCATCGCCGAGACGACGACGGCCACGGGGCGCTCCCGGGCCGCCTCGGCGGCTATCGCGGCGGCGCGGGCGAAGGCCGCGCCACTCCCCACCGAGGTGCCCCCGAACTTGATGACGAGGGGTCTGCCGCCAGCCACGTCAGGCCCCACTGAGTGCCTGGTCCAGGTCGCCCAGGATGTCGTCGATGGACTCGAGGCCGACGGAGAGCCGGACGTAGTCGGCGGTTACCCCGGTAGCCTTCTGCTCGTCCACGGAGAGCTGGGAGTGGGTGGTCGATGCCGGGTGGATGACCAGGCTCTTCGCGTCGCCGACGTTAGCGAGCAGGCTGTGCAGCTGCAGCCTGTCTATAAAGCGCTTGCCCTCCTCCAGGCCGCCGTCTATCCCGAAGCCGAGGATCGCGCCGTAGAGCCCGTCGCGGTGGTACTTGCGGGCGAGGTCGTGCGTCGGGTGGTCCGAGAGGCCAGGGTAGTTGACCCAGTTGACCCTCGGGTGGTTCTGGAGGAACTCGGCGACGGCCAGGGCGTTCTGCGAGTGGCGCTCCATGCGCAAGGGGAGCGTCTCGAGCCCTTGCAGGAACAGGAAGCTGTTGAACGGGCTCAGAGCCGGGCCGTAGTCCCGGAGCATCTGGACCCGCGCCTTCAGGATGAACGAGAGCTCACCGAGGGTGGGGTAGATCTCGAGCCCGTGGTAGGAGGGATCGGGCTCGGTGAACCCGGGGAACTTGCCGTTGTCCCAGGGGAAGCGGCCGCCGTCCACGATGACGCCGCCGATGGAGGTCCCGTGGCCGCCGATGAACTTCGTCGCGGAGTGGACGACGATGTCCGCCCCGTGCTCGAGGGGCTGGACGAGGTAGGGCGAGGGCAGCGTGTTGTCCACGATGAGCGGGACGCCCGCGTCGTGGGCGACCGCGGCCAGGCCCTCGATGTCCATGGTGTTGAGCGCCGGATTCCCGACCGTCTCGATAAACAACGCCCTGGTCTTCTCGGTGATCGCCGCGCGGAAGGGCTCGGGGTCCGTCCCCTCGACGTACTTCACGTCGATCCCGATCTTGGGCAGGGTGTAGTGGAAGAGGTTGTAGGTCCCGCCGTAGAGCTGGGCGGCCGAGACGATCTCGTCGCCCGCACCCATGATGTTGAGGATCGCCAGCGTCTCCGCGGCCTGGCCCGAGGCGGTCGCCAGCGCCCCGACACCCTTCTCGAGCGCGGCGACGCGCTTCTCGAAGACGTCGGTAGTGGGGTTCATGATGCGGGTGTAGATGTTGCCCATCTCGGAGAGGGCGAACAGGTTCGCGGCGTGGTCGGTGTCGTGGAAGACGTAGGAGGTGGACTGGTAGATCGGGACGGCCCGCGCCGTCGTGTGCGGGTCAACGTCCTGCCCGGCGTGCAACGCCAGGGTCTCGAACCCGTACTCCTGCATCTTCTGGTCGGCCATGTCGGTCATTGGTCTCTCCCTTCGGTCGGTTCTGGTAGAGACGTGCCGCCGGCACGTCTCTACCTTCAGCAATCAGCTTCTGGTTTGCACGAATGGTTCTATCGCTTCTTCGAGTTCGGCCCAGTCCTTGAGGAACGCGTCGTGGCCGCTCAAGGAGTCTATCTCCACGTAGCGCGCGTCGGCACCGGCTGCCCTCGCCCTCTCGGTCGTCCCCCGCACCTCGTGTGGCGGGAAGAGCCAGTCGCTCGAGATCCCGACGAACAGCACCTCGGCCTCGATCCGGCCGTACGCCTCCTCCTCCGACACGTAGCCCGAGGCGACGTCGTAGAGGTCCATCGCACGCGTGAGGTAGAGGTAGGAGTTGGCGTCGAAGCGGCCGACGAGGTCCTTGCCCTGGTAGTGGAGGTAGCTCTCGATCTCGAACCGCCCGCCGAACTCCTCGTGCAGGGCGGGCCGGCTCGCGGGCCTCCGCCCGAACCGCTCCCACTGGCCGGCGGCGCTCTGGTAGGTCATCATCCCGGCCATGCGCGCGATGGCGAGGCCACTCTCGGGAGACCTTTCACTCCCATAGTAGTCGCCGCCCTGCCAGTCCGGGTCGGCCATGATCGCGCGCCGCCCGAGCTCGCTCATCCCGAGCCCTTGTGGCCCCAGGGCGTTCGTCGCGGCCACGGGCACCGCCTTCTCTACGAAGCCGGGGAACTCGACGGCCCACTCGAGCGCCTGCTGCCCGCCTATGGAGCCCCCGATCACGAGCCGGAGTTTCTTCACCCCGAGACCGTCCAACAGACTCTTCTGCGCCCTGACCATGTCCCTGATGGTGACCAGGGGGAAGCGCATCGCGTACGGGCGCCCGCTCTCGGGGTCGATCGAGGCCGGGCCGGTGCTCCCGTAGCAGCCGCCGAGCACGTTGGAGCAGACGACGAAGTTCCGGTCCGTGTCTATGGCGCGGCCAGGCCCGATCATCGGGCTCCACCAGCCGCCGCGCCTGTGCGCGGGGTCCGGCTCCCCGGCGGCGTGCGAGTCGCCCGTGAGGGCGTGGACGATGAGGACGGCGTTCTCCCCCGCCGCGTCCAGCTCGCCCCAGGTCTCGTAGGCGAGGGTGACGTCGCGCAGGGCGCCGCCGAGCTCCGGCTCGAAGTGGCCTATGCGGTGGTGGACTCTGCCCGGTGGAACCTGGGCCGGGGCGTGCCTAGCCCCGGCCCCCGGGTCTAGTGTCATACTCGGTAGTAATGCAGCCTCCCTCTCTCGTCGGGTCCTACGCCTTACGCGCAACCCGCTCGCAGAAGAGGCTGCCCGCCTCTCCCCACATCTTCCAGGACGGTAATGGCCGTCCTGCTGGACTTGGCACCTCACGGCAAAGTGCTTCCTGCCGCCGGTTGCCGCGGTTTCTCGGGGCCAGTTCCCTCCACCGCTCTGGATGCGAGTTGGCGCTAGGGCCGGATGCTAAAACACCGGCGGCTTCGCCGTCAAGGGAAAAGGCGCCACAGGTCCGGGTCTGGCGAGGCCGCTGAGGACCCCGCTCTGGCCTGGCCCCCTAGAGTTCGACCCAGCGGAAGCGCACGTAGGCCCGGATCTTGCCGTTCCGCTGTATCCGACGCCAGACGTCCATCCTCTTTGCGACGGCGGGCGAGAGATCCAGGCCGGCGGGGTTCGTCACGGTTCGGCCTCTTTCGTCCTTGCCCCCGTGGAAGTTGTCGTAGAAGGCCGCCTGTGCCTCGGGCACGCAGCGCGGCAGGTTTCTCCACTCCCCCCGTTTTTCGTTGGTGGTGCGGGCCTTCCAGTAGTTGTCGTAAGTGTTCCAGGGCCCCACCTCCTTGACAGGGGCTCTGACGCGGCGCCCACCCACGACGGGGCGGATGGGTACCCGGCGATACCGGTCCCGGAACTTCAGCGCCCGGTGCGGCAGGGCTACCTCGTACCTGGTGAAGGCGTTGTAGTAGGTAGCGTAGACCTTGCAGACGAGGGTACGGGACCCATCGGCCGAGACCTGGAGGTCGGCCACCGCGGACTCCTCGGCTTCCCGGCCCTCCTGCGCGAACTTCGCGTCCACCCACTCCTTTAGCCGGGGTTCGTTCTCCTCGCCAACCACGGCTTCTATGCTCGACTTCGTCGCGGCGATCGCCTTCCTTACCCGCTGGTTGTATTCGGTGGCGGTCATCTCCTGCGTCTGACCCTCGCCGTAAAGCCGGGCGAGGGTCTCGTTCTCGCGCTGAACGGCGGCGAGAACGCTCGCCATCTCCTCATCGTCCAGGCTGAACTCGGTCTGAAACCCCCGAGCGTTGCCTTTCTCCGAGAGTATGGAGGCGACGGCCACCTTGTCGGGGTCAGAGTACGCAGAGTAGGACTGCGCCTCGACGGGCGACTGACTACCGGCAAAGACGAGCACCCCGAGCGAGATCGCCGCGCCGAGCACCAGCCACGCCCACGGACCCGTCGAGATCGTCCTCAATCCACGCGAACCCTCGCCCCGGCGCATGGAGCGCCACGGGTACGGTCTCACGGAGGCTCCCCCCTCCTAACTTGCGCACAACCGCCGGGCGAATACTAAACCCTCCGCTGCACGCAGTCAAAGGATGGTGCAGGCAACGCCTCGCGGTGGCGGGGATCTGGTTGCGCGCAACCGGGGGCGAAACTTCGACCTTCTCGTGTCAGTAGGCCCGGGCGAAGACGGCGGTCTGGCCTGGCTTGCCCGAGACCAGGTCCTTGCCCTCTTCGCGCTCGGAGCGGAGGAGCCGGATCGTCGCCTTCGTCTCCTCCTTGATCCTCTGCTCGGTCTCCTCGGTGCCGTCCCAGGGCGCGACGACGAAGCCGCGCTTGTGCTCGATGATCTCCTTGAACTCCTCGTATGTCTCGGCGAAACGCGTGTTCGCGTCGCGGAACTCGGTCGCCTGCCGGAGCATGTTCTCCTGGATCTCCTCCAGCAGCGCCCGCAGCCTCTCGGCCAGGCCCCCGCGTGGGACGAACTCCTTCTCGCCCGTGTCGCGGCGCACGAGGACGGCCTGACCCTTCTCGATGTCCTTCGGCCCGAGCTCGACGCGCACCGGCACGCCCCTGAGCTCGTGCTCGTTGAACTTCCAGCCGGGCGAGTGCTCCTCGTCCAGGTCCACCTCCATCCGGAGCCCCGCCTGCTTCAGCTCGGAGTAAAGGGCCTCCGCCTCGCGGCGGACCTCACCCTTGTTCTGGCCGCGCCAGATCGGGACTATGACGGCCTCGGTGGGCGCGAGCCTGGGCGGCAGCCTGAGGCCCCTGTCGTCGCCGTGGACGAGGATCAGGGCGCCGACGGCGCGGGTCGAGAAGCCCCAGGAGGTCTGGTAGGGGTGAACGCGCTCCTGGTTCTCATCCAGGAAGGTGATGTCGAAGGCGCGGGCGAAGTTCTGCCCGAGGTCGTGGCTGGTGGCCGCCTGCAAGGCGCGGCCGTCGCCCATGAGGGCCTCGCAGGTGAAGGTCTCGACGGCCCCGGCGAAACGCTCGGAGGGGCTCTTGACACCGGTCAGCACCGGGATCGCCGCGGTCTCTCGGTAGTGGTCCCGGTAGACGTGCAGCATCCTCAGGGTCTCTTCGCGGGCCTCCTCGGCGGTCGCGTGGACGGTGTGGCCCTCCTGCCAGAGAACCTCGATGGTGCGCAGGAAGGGGCGGGTGACCTTCTCCCAGCGCACGAAGTTGGACCACTGGTTGATGAGCACGGGCAGGTCGCGGTAGCTGTGGATCCAACGCCGGTAGAAGTCGCAGATTATGGTCTCGGAGGTGGGCCGGACGGCGATCCTCTCCTCCAGGTCCTCCTGGCCCGCCCTCGTCACCCAGGCGACCTCGGGGTCGAAGCCCTCGACGTGGTCGGCCTCTTTACGCAGGAAGCTCTCGGGGATAAAGAGGGGGAAGTAGGCGTTGACGTGGCCCGTGGCCTTGAAGCGGTCGTCCAGGTCGCGCTGCATGCGCTCCCAGATCGCGAACCCGTAGGGCCTGAGGGCGAAGGTGCCGCGCACCGGCCCGTAGTCCACCAGCTTCGCCATCCGCACCAGCTGCAAATACCACTGGCTCGGGTCCTCGCTCTTCTTCGTAAGCTTCTCGACCGCCTCGGTCATCCGGAAGCTCCTCTCTCGTTTACGAGTTGGCACTAGAAAAAGTATAGCGTCCGGGATGACGCGGGATCAGACGACCGCAGCCTCGAGGATCTCGAACCGCTCGTGCTCCACGTCCACGACGGCCCGGCAGCCAACCGGCAGCGTGAACATCGGCGAGGTGTGGCCGAAGTCCATGTCTGCGATTATCGGGAAGCCATACTTAGCCGTTCGCTCCAGGATGACCTCGCGTAGTTGCTCGCGCTCTTCGGGCTCGTAGAACATCGGGCGGCCGAAGAGCAGGCCCCGGATGCACTCGAAGACGCCCATGTTCTCGTAGTCCATGAGGATGCCGTCCACCCTCTCGGGTGTCGGTTTCTCCTCGGAGGTCTCCAGAAAGAGGATCGCGCCCGTGAGGTCCGGCCAGTACGGCGTACCGCGCAGGTGCTGCATCGACTCCAGGCAACCGCCCACGAGCACCCCTTCTGCCCTTTCTCCCTTCAGCCACGTCCAGCCGCTCGAGGCCTGCCCCCTACGCGCGCGGGTGAGATCCAGTTTCTCCCCCCAGTCCAGAAGCTCTTCGGTCCACCATCGGGAGGGCTCTATCACACCGGGCGGCTCGGGCGAGCGAAGAGCCTTCAGCATGTACTGCTCCGTGTAGTCGAAGACCACCGGGTACTCGGCCAGCTCGACCATGAGCGCGGGGCCGTTGAAGGTTATGAGGCCGGTCTTCGCCCAGATCGCCACGTTCAGCACCGTGACGTCCGAGTAGCCCATAAGGATCTTGGGGTTCTCCCGGATAAGGTCGAAGTCCAGGAACGGAAGGAGGTGGCACGAGTGGTCCCCACCGATCATGGCGACGATGGCCTTCACCTCCGGGTCGCGAAACATCTGGTGAACGTCCGCCACGCGCTTCTCCGGCGTGTCCGATACATAGCCGATAGAGTTCATCGCGTGCGGGGCCAGCTTCACTCGGAAGCCCAGCGATTCGAGGTATTCCACCCCGCGATCGACGCGGTGAGGGTACTCCGCCCCACCTCCCCACGAGGGGCTGATCACGCCGACCGTCTCCCCCGCCCGCAGCCTCGGCGGCTTCACGCGATCCCCACCTGCATCCGCATGCTCCTCTCCCGACACGAGCTCTATGAGCCGAGTATAGCCTGCGCGAAGTGCGCTGGTAACGGTAGGCGAAGTCCTCGAGCAGAGCATAACCTGCGATGGCAGGGGCAGGTCAGGCTGGATGCGCCTTTCGCCACTCGAGGGCGTCTTCGAGGCGATCGTCGCCCCAGAATATCTCGTCCCCGACGACGAAGGTGGGCGAACCGAAGATCCCCATCCTACGGGCGACGTCGGTCTCGGCGTCGTAACGGGCCCGGATCTCCGGGGAGTCGGCGCTGGAGAGCACGGTCTCCGGGTCCCTGCCCAGGGACGAGAGGATCTGGTAGAGGTGTTCAGGATCACCTGGCGGCTTGTTCTCCAGGAACCACGCGCGGTAGGTGACCTTCGTGTACTCCGGGCACCAGCCCTCGATCGCTGCGAGAACGCCGACCCTGTTGGCCAGCGACTCGGGATCCACGGGGTAGGTCGGGATGCGGTTGAAAGGGATACCGTACCTGTTGGCGCGGCGCTCTACGTCCCTCCACATGTAGGCCATCTTGACCGGCTTGTCGCGGAAGGGGATGTTGTCCTGTTCGAGCATTATCTCCCGCACGTTGAAGGGTCGCCACCGAACCTCTACTCCGGCCTCTGCGGCGGCCCGCTCGATGCGCATCACCGTAAGGTAGGTGTAGGTGCTGCCGTAGAAAAAGAAGAAATCGAGCTCGTCTGGCAATTCGTGACCTCCGCGGATTAGCCTGCAGGCTCCAGCCTCTCCTTGCCGACGTAGGGGGCCAGCGCCTCCGGGAGAAGTACAGAACCGTCCTCCTGCTGGTAGACCTCGAGTAGAGCGATCAGGGCCCGGCTTATGGCGAGGGCCGTCCCGTTCAGGGTGTGGAGGAGTCGGGGCCTGCCGCCGTCCTGGCGGTAGCGGATGCGGAGGCGGCGGGCCTGGTAGTCGGTGGTGTTGGAGGTACTGGTGACCTCGCCGAAGTCGTCGCGGCCCGGCATCCAGGCCTCGAGGTCGAACTTGCGGTAGGCGGCGCCGCCGAGGTCGCCGGTGCAGATGTCCACGACGCGGTAAGGGAGGCCGAGCCCCTGGAATATCTGCTCCTCGATCTCGAGCATCTCGGCGTGCATGTCGTCAGAGCGCTCCGGCGCCGTGAAGGCGAACATCTCGACCTTGGTGAACTGGTGTACCCGGTAGAGGCCGCGGCTCGCGCGGCCGTGGGACCCCGCCTCGGTGCGGAAGCAGTGCGAGAGCCCGGCGAGCCGGATGGGCAGGTCGTCCTCCTCCACTATCTCGTCGGCAAGGGAGCCCGCGAGCGTTATCTCCGCGGTGGCGATCATGGAGAGGTCCGAGTCTTCGACCGAGTAGATCTGGGTCTCCGGCCCCCGCGGGATAAAGCCGGTACCTACGAGCATCTCGTCGCGCGCCAGGTCCGGGGTGATGGTCGGCTGGTAGCCGCGCCCCATCAGGATGTCCATGGCGTAACGGACGAGCCCGAGCTCGAGGAGCACGGCGTCCCCGCGCAGGAAGTAGAATTTGCTCCCAGCCACCTTCGCCCCAGCGTCGAAGTCTATGATGCCCAGAGCGTCGCCGAGCTCGACGTGGTCTCTCGGATCGAAGCCGAAGTCGGGGATCCCGCCCCAACGTCGGATCTCGACGTTCTCCGAGTCGTCCCTGCCTACGGGCGCGTCCGGGTGGGTCATGTTGGGGATATTCAGGAGCTCCTCGCGCAGCCGCTCCTCGACCTCGGCGAGCTCTGCCTCCTTCTCTGGGATACGGTCTTTCATCGCCCGCGACTCGGTTATGAGCCACTCGCGGGCCTCGGGCTCTTGCTCCCTCCCGATGCTCTTCGCCATCTGGTTCTGCTGCTGACGGAGCTCGTTGAGCTCCTGTATGAGCGCCGAGCGCCGGTCAGCCAGCTCGACGACCAGGCCCACGTCCGCCTCGACGCCGCGGTTCCTGGCGTTCTCCTGCACGGCTGCAGCGTTCTCGCGGATGTATCTGAGATCGAGCACGGTGTGGCTCCCTTCGGTCGCCGGCCTCAGCAAAGAGCCAATAGCTGCGGTTATCTTAGCCCGCAAGCTCCCTCAGCGCTCGGTTCTCCGTCTTGATCCTGACGAAGAGGAGCACTGCGTTGAGTATGGAGAAGACGAGAGCCGTCACCCAGGCGCCGAAGATCAGGGGGAAGGTTGCTATCTCCACGAACACCACGACGTAGTTGGGGTGCCGGAGATACCTGTACGGGCCACGCGCGACGAGCTTCGCGCCAGGGACTACCAGTATCCTGGTGTTCCAGTTCTCACCGAGGGAGAAGATCGCCCAGTAGCGCAGCGGCTGGACGAGGAGGAAGAGCGCCAGCGGTATCGGCCAGTAGGCGGGCAGAACGGATCCACGCAAAATCCCCTCGACCAGCGTCGAGAGCAACCAGAGGACGTGCAGTCCGACCATCCATGGATAATGCCCTCTCCCCCACTCGACGGCGCCACGCCCGCGAAGCGTGCGCTCGTGCCGACGAGAGAGGCGCAGCTCCAGCAGCCGCTGAAGGGCAACGAGACCGACGCCCAGAACGACAAGAGCCAGGTTCATCCACGAACGCCCGCAGGCGTCGGCCAACCACACCCGATGCCTGAGGCCTGAAACCCGAAGCCTCCGATGCTGACATCGGTCAGCATCGGAAAAACACGTGCTCCGCGGAGAAGCCAGGCCCCATCGCCGAGAGCACGGCGAGGTCACCGGTCGCGTACTCCGGGCTGCGCAGGAAGCGTTCCAGGATAAACAGGACGGTGACGCTGGACATGTTGCCGCACTCACGCAGCACGGCCCGGGAGTGGGTGAGCCCGCCCGGCTCGATGCCGAGCACCTCTTCGAAGGCGTCGAGGACCTTCGCGCCGCCGGGGTGGAGGACGTGGTGTTCGATCTCCGCGAAGTCCAGGCCGAGCGAGGCGCACGCCCCTTCGAGGTTCGGGCGCAGCCTCTCTCTCACGATGACCGGCACGCTCCTGGAGAGCTGGACCTTGAGGCCGCTCTCGACGAGCTCCCAGCCCATCACCTCCTCCGTGCCGGGCCAGGTGGTGCTGTGGCCGCCGAGCACCTCTGGACCGGCGCCCGAGCCGAGCACCACGGCCGCCGCACCGTCGGCGAAGAGGCTGGTCGAGACCAGGTTGCTCTTCGAGAGGTCGCCGCGCTGGAAGGTGAGGCCAGAGAGCTCGACCCCGACGAGGAGCACGAGCTCCTCAGGGTAGAGGCTGGCGTGCTCGGCCGCGCGGGCGAGACCAGCCGCCCCGGCGGCGCACCCGAGGCCCCAGATCGGGATACGGCGCGTGTGCTCCGAGAGGCCGAGGCGGAAGATCAGCTTCGCGTCCAGCGAGGGCGTCGAGAGTCCGGTGGTCGAGACGAAGAAGATGGCCCCCACCTCATCGGGGTCCGCGCCGACCCGGTCGAGCGCCCTGCGGGCCGCCTTCTCTGAGAGGTCGAGGGCGTGCTCGACGTAGAGGGCGTTCTTCTCGGGGAAGGAGTGGTTTTCTTCGAACCACTCAACGGGGACGCAGAAGTAGCGGTTCTCGACGTGGACGTTGTCGAAGATCGGCATCAGACGCTCGAAGTCCCTGTGGGCCTCCGCGAACATGCCCCTGGCGAACCGCTTGGCCTCGTGCTGCCCCACGCGGTGGGGCGGCAGGGCAGTCGCGACCGAGAGGATTTTCGGGTTACGTCTGCTCAACGCGTCGCGGGCCTCGCCTCCGGCTTCGCCTCTCCCGCGACGTCGGGCTCGGGTCTCTCGCAGGTGTTGCGGAAGACGTACTGGGAGAGGCGCTTGCGCTGGCGGCTCGACCAGTCGATGGTCGGCCGGCGCTGCTCTTCGGGCACGTAGCCGAGCCGGTAGACGGCCATCAGCTCGAGGTCGTCGGGGACCAGGAGGAGGTCCTGTATCCTCTGCCAGTTCTCAGGGATCTCCATCGGCGTCGAGACGAACTGGATGCCCATCCCTATCGCCGCGGTGGTAAGCCAGATGTTCTCGACCGCCGCCCCCATCCCGAAGACGGAGTAGAACCCCGAGAGCTCCCCGGGCCGGTACTCCGTCTTGTCGAGCAGCACGGCCAGGAGGAGCGGCGAGCCGGCGACGAGCTTGCGGTTGTCCTCGCCGAGGGTCTTTGGAACGCCGAAGCGGTTCATCACGGCCTGGCCGGCGTCGGAGAAGATCTGGCGCCTGAAAGGCTTGAGGACGCCCGGCATCTGGTCGAAGTGGATGCCGTCGCGCCTCTCCTCCATCTCCTCCTCGGAGAAGCGGAAGTAGGGCCTGTAGCGCTTCCAGAAGGTGCCCTCCTCCAGCAGGCGGGCCATGCTATCGCCGCTGATCCTCGCGACCTCCTCGATGGTATCGCGGTCGTCCACGAGGACGAACCGCCAGGGCTGGCTGTTGAAGTGCGAGGGCGCCATCGCCGCCACCTCGACCAGGAGATGCTGGTGCTCCAGGCTCACCGGATCGGGCAAGAAGGGACCATTGGTAGTCTTGCGGTTCTTCACGACCTCGAGGAAATCCAACGCAGAGCCTCCTAGAGCAGAGATACGAACCCGGTAGCGTAGAAGATCATGGCGCACGAGGCGAGCGCCGCGTGCCCCGCCGTCCCCGCCCTTACCCGCGGCAGGATCACGTAGAGCGC
>DATACV010000462.1:0-7746 GCA_036258875.1 Rubrobacteraceae bacterium | reverse complement strand
GTTGCGAGCGGTTGCGACTTGCCACCGCCGAACTTCCCGGGAATTTTCTCCGAGGCATACGGTTCACCGCGGATTCATCGCTCCCGGCTAGGATTGTCGGCGGGCGGGGTCGGCGTGGTTGTGCGCATCTTCCTCCGCCGGCCCCGTCCCCCTAGAGACGTTCTTATTCGTGGTTACCGGCCGTGGGGGAGTCAATGCAGTACCCCCACCAACCGGGCCGCGGTGTACCCGAGTTCCTCGGAGCGGCTCTCCGTATGTAGTGGCCCCGCCAGACGTGCCCTTCGGACGCCTGGAACAGGTGCCAGGCCCTCTGCCTGTCCAGGCCGACGGTGACCGCTATCTCCTCCAGCTCGTGGCGGCGGACGACGGCTGGGGAACCCCCGGCGACGTCCCGGGAGTCCAATTTCTCCTGCAGGAACTGGCGCATCCTGCTCAGGTACTCGTTCTCTTTGTCCCTCTCCACGTTCCCCCAGCTTCGCTAGTCATCCCCCGAACAGCCTCGAGAAGAACCCCCGCCTGGGCCCCTCCTCCGGCGCCCCTGTGGCCTCCTGAGTCCCTCCGCCGGCGTCTGGAGGGGTAGAGGTGTCGGCGGGACGGGGCTCGGCGGATTGTGGGGCCTCCTCGCGTGTCGTTCGGCTGCTACGGACGAACTTGTGGATGGAACTCCTGAGCCGTTCCAAGCCGGTCCGCTGGACCTCCGGTCCGTCTGCCCGGTTGAGCTCACGCTCGATCCGCTCCCGAGTCTCCGCCATCTCCCTCTCTAGGGCGTCAATGCGTCGCTCGCGCTCTTGATGGTCCCGGAACCGCACGCGACAGCCTCCGTCCGTCTACGCCCTACCCGCCGAACAGCCTCCGCCAGAAGCCCTTACTACGTTGTGCTTCAAGCTCCTCCTCGAGCCGCGCCCTCTCCTCCTCGGCCCGTCGATGCGCCGCCTCGAGCCTGCTACGCTCCTGCTCTAGCTCCTTGGCCCTCTCTTGGGCCTCGAGACGCTCGGCGCGTTCGCGCTGCACGTCCTCTAAGCGCTGTTGGCGCTCGCGCTCCAGCTCCTCGCGCACCGTGCTCTCGGCCCTCTCGGTGAGCTCCAGGCGGGCGCGGAGCTCGGCGTTTTGCGCGATGTGCGTCTCTAGGCTGGCCAGGGTCTCCCGCAGCATGTCTACGGCGGTTTCCCTCACGAGTTCCGCCGGCTCTTCCTGTCGTGAGGAAGTGCGGCGGCGGTTCCCCGCCAGTTTCCCCTCCTGCTTCCGCCGGTCGCGCAAGGCGTAGAGGCTGTCCACGGAGACGAAATACCGCTCGCTTATGCCTTCCGCTTCCTTGCGGGCGATTAGGTCCCCGCTGACGATGTAGTTGCGGACCGACCTTGCGGAAACGCCGAGAGCTTCCGCCGCGACGTCGGTGTTTACCCAGCCGGAATTTCCCCCGTAGTTTCCGCCGTCCTGCCGCCGCATGGCTACAGCGTAGCAGAAGGCCGCTGGCGGCGCGAAACCAGCAGGACGATGCGGATGTTCGCATGCCCGGCAACCACGCACAATATGTAGTACCTAAACCTTGACTTCAGCTCTACTTGTAGCGTTTACTGAGGGTCAGCGGTCTCTAAGGTGTGGAGACCAACCGTAGGAGGGGGTGCGTGGCGGAGATAGCGGTTCTGAAGGCGCACAAGGCGAACAAGGTCTTGCCGCCTGGCTACAGCCTCGACCACGATCCCGACGTGGCGGTGCTGCGGCGTGCCGACGGGTCCGTGGTTTCCTACTTCCCGATGTGGAGCTTCGCGCCCGCACAAGCGCTCGAGGAGGCCGAGGCCGATCTCGCCAGAGGGGGGATCAGGTGGCAGGGATGAACGGCGCAGGGCCGGGGCACTGGCGGGCGCTGGTGGACGCGGAGGAGCTAGCGTGGGTCGTGCTGCAGGCTGCGAACCGAACCCAGGCTAAGGGCTCGACCGTCCGACTCGTGATGCCCCGCGCCCCCGAGGTGGCCTTCGAGATGGGGATGGAGGACCTCGGGGACGAGCCGTTCCTCACGGCGGAGGAGTTTCTGGTGGAGCGCGGGTACCTGGTCCCGGACGACCTCGGCCTGACGAGGGGCAGCTACACCATCACCCGAGAGGGGTTCAGATGGCTCGAGAGGGGCCCCGTCACGGCATGGGCTCTCGGGCGCTCGCGAGAGACGGAAGCCCGCCCCGGTTGGTAGCGACGGACTCGATACACCGGACGCGGCGGATATCCCCTCCTAACGCCGTCCGGCCCCTTCTCTGATGGACCGGGCCACGTCGCCGGGCATAACGGCCCCTCTCGAACCGCCGAAAAGACCCCTGGCATCAACGCCGGGGGTCGAAGAAACGAGGATCTATGTCGCCTTGCCTACCTCGCGCCGACCATCTCCTTGACCTTCTCGGTCAGCGGCTTGTCCCGCTTCTCGTCGTGGTGGACCGGACGGGCTTCGCGCTCGTGGTCCTTGCGGCCCTCCTCGCGGGCCCGTAGTCTGCGAGCCTCTTCCTCGCGGCTCCTGTTCGTGTAGCACATGGTTCGGGCACCCCCTTTCGTAGCGACGCTACTGCATGCCTGCTGGTAGGTACCTACCACGAGCGCGGGGAACGCTAAACACCCGCCCCCTAGCGAGGCCCTTAGGAAGCCGTCATGCCGTCACAAGCAGCGCCGGTCGTCGGAGAATGTTGGAGCCAGGGAGGCGCTAGGCTACTCGTAGACGCCCGGCGAGGTCTCCCGCACCGGCGGCCCCGGCCTCTCGCGCTCCCCCCGTATGATTTCGTCCTCGCCCAGCCAATGCAGGATCATGGTGCCCTGGTCGGGGACGAGGCGCTCCACCTCCCCCTCGGCGGCGTTGCGGAGCGCCTCGACGAAGGGGTGAGCGGATCCTGGCTCCTCGCCCTTGAAGTTCCGCAGGAGCCGTTCGTGCTCGTGCAGGAAGCACTCCGTCCATTCGTCCTCTCGGAAGGTCTTTACCGTCCCGTCGCGCTGGCGGACGCGGATGGTCTCGCCCCGGGCCTCGCGCTCTCGGCCCTCCTGAGCCGGCCCCTAAACCCCACGGCGCCTCCTCACAGATTCGATGAGTTGCTCCAGGGCTCTCCGGCGCCGGGGCAATCCCACCGCCTCCTCGCGCTCCGCCCTCTCCCAGGGCCTCTAGAACGTCTCGACGAAAGCCGCGCGGCGCTTCTCTCGTTCCACGGGATTATCGTTGCCCGAAGATAGTCGGCATACCTCCTCGAGCCGCCGAACGCGCCGCCCTATGCTCCCCACCGCTTGCCTTCCCTCCTCGTCTCCAGCACGGCCTCGAGCTCCTCCAGCCGCGCCACAAGCTCCTCTTGCTCGCGGGCGGCCAGGGAGTCCCTCACGCACGCCCTCGCCGCGCCCAAGAGCTGCCCCGCCACGGCGGCCACGCCCCGCTCCACCTCGCCGCTCAAGACCTTCTCGGCGAGGTCCTCGAGGCGGACCTGGAGCCGGTGGAGCTCGGCGGAGGACCTCCCCCGACCGCCCCTCTTGCCGCCCCTTTGGGCGTTGCGCCGTCTCTCTTCGGCCTTGGCCGGGTCGTGGGCGTAGCAGTAGTCCGAGCCGGGGATAGCCACCCCCTCGCACCGGCCGCCGTCCCGCGTGATCCCGGTGCATTTAACCAATAGCTATCACCCCTCCCCCCTCGTGAACCACCACCACAGGCGCCTCACCGAGCCCTGCGGCGGGATGCCGTGGGCGGCGTGGTAGGCCCTGATAGTCCGGAGGTCGTCCTGGCGGCCGGTGTAGTCGTGCAGCGGCAAGCCGTTGCAGCGCAGCCACAGGGATTCCTTGAGGCGCCCCTCGGCCCGGCCGGACTCCCGGAGGCTAGGCGGCATCTACTCCCCCCTCGGCTTCGCCGGGGACGGGGCCGACGATGGTCTCCTCGCCCTGCCCGGGCAGGTTAACGAGCGCGGATACCACGCCCTCCAGCTCCCGCTTGGCGACGAAGGCCTCCAGGTGGGCCTCGACCTCCTCGTCGTGCGTTACGTCCACGAAATGCCCTCCGGCTCCTTCACTCGTCTTGGTGCGGCTGGTGAGTCCATGCCCCCATTTTCCCGGGGCGGGGGACGGGCTTTGAAGAGCTTTGGGCCCCGGACGGGGCGGGTTTTACGGTGGGAACGTAAAGACCGACCTCTCTAGGCGGCCGTATCCCTTCGAGAGAGGTGGCTGAGCAGCCAGTCCACGCGGACGCCGTAGAAGTCCGCCAGCTTCTTCAAGACGACCACCCCCGGCGTGCTCCGACCCTTCTCGTAGTCCGAGAGCGTGCTCGGCTTGATACCGGCGAAGTGGGCCGGCTGCTTGAGGCCGTGGTCGCCCTCGAGGCGGCGCTTGCGTAGCTTATGGCCGAGTTCCGCGTCGCCGGTCGCGCTCACGGCTTCCTCCCCTGCTGGGCCCGCAGCACCTCCACGGCCGGCCCTGGCGGGTACAGGCGCCCGCTGTCCGGCCTGCGCCAGTACGCCTCGCCCTCCATCTCCACGCGCTCCCAGCCCGCCTCGCTCAGCAAGCGCCGCTCTTGCTCGCGCACGATCGCGAATGCGCTGTCCTCTGGCAGCCGCCGGCCCGTCCCGGGCTCCAACCAGAAGTGCTTGCCCGAACGGCTCGGCGCGAACTCGTAGCCCGCGTAGCGCAGTCGCCGAGCGACCTCGCCCTCGCTCACTACGCCGCCCCCCAAAAGAACAGCACGGCGAGGACGCACCACAGCACGAAGGCGCCGGCGGCCAGCCACGCCATGACGGCCGAGCGCTCCTCGAGGCTGGCCGCCAAGAGCTGCCCGCTCGCCACCACCGCCAGCAAGGAGCCCGCGAACCAGAGAGGATAGGCCGCGGCCACGCTACGCCGCCCCTGCCCCGCTGTCGGGCTTTTCACCCTTTTCACGGTTGACGCCGTTGACGCCGTTGACGCCGTTTCTTAGTGAAAGTTCCACGAAGCGGCGGGACTGGCCGTCCTTCTTGAAGTTGCCCGCGTCGAATTCCAAGATTGGGGATCGCGCTGCTATGGCCTTGAGGCTCTTGCTGAGTTCGTCGGCCCTTGCCGGTTTGGCATCGCTTACGAGCTCCTTGTGAAGAACCGTGGGCTCGTCCTTGAAGTGGCCGCCTCGCTGGCGCAAGAACTCGGCCACGTCGGCGGCCAGTTTGTCGGCCGGGTTCTCGCCGTGCAGGCCTACATACACACGGCGGGCCATCGTCTTGAAGTAGTCCAATAGTACCACGGCGGAGAGCACGTCCCGCGCCTCGACCCGCTCGGCGGCCCCTTCGTCCGCGGCGCGGGTCATAGCAAGGATGAGGCAGAAGCGGGCGAGGTAAGCCTCGAGCTTGGACCACGGCCCCTTGAGGCGGTTCGGGAACCCTGGCTGCTCCATCTCTTCCCGGTGGGCGTTGATGGCTTCCACGAGCACCGACTTGGCATCGGGGGCGAAGTGTATCCGCGTCGGGTCGGGGTCGCCGTACTCGTCGGTTGGCATGTGGCGCTCCCGCAGGGCGCCATAAAGCCGGGCGTAGCCGTCCCTCGCCTCGTCGCTGATCTCGTCCTCGCTCCACCGAGAAGGCATGGCGTCGGGGTAGGCGAACGCGAACCTGTCGAGGAGGCCATCTTCCCGCCCGCTGCCGAGTTCCGGCAGCACGCCGGGCTGTATGGCCCCAAAAACGCCCACGAAGGGGCGCTGGATGATAAGGGGCTCTTCGCGACTCTTGCGGTCAATCGCGACGTGCGAACTCGACCACGCCGACAGGTAGAACTGCCTGTCGGCGCCCTTGCCGCCTTGATCATGGAGCCGAGCTGCTTGTGGGTGTAGTGGGTGGGGATCATCGGCCCCTCCTTGCTCATCACCCCCTCGCTCTCCACAAGCATGTAGAGCAGGCCCGCCAGGCGTTCCGTGACCTCCTTCTCCGCCATGTCGGCCCAGCGGTCCTCCATCAGCATCAACCTTGTGGCCAACATCCGCGCCAGCCTAAGCCCCACCTCCGGGTTGCCGCGCACCGGCCGCTCTAGGTCTTCCCGTTCTATGCGGCACACCAACGAGGGCTCAAGGGCTCTGAGGTGCAGGTCCCGTACCCAGCGGGGCACCAACCCCGTGGAGTCGACCGGGGCGCCGCTGGCGAGCACCGAGAGCGTCAGCTCGCGCCCCGAGCCGAGGGCGACCTCGTAGACCTGTAGCTGCCCCGCGACCAGGAGCAGCATACGCTCGGCCTGCTCCTCGGTCCCGAGGAGCAGCACTTCCCCCATGGCGAGACGCACGAAGCTGGCGCTCCGCAAGAGGTCGTCTAACCCCTCTTCGGAGAGGGGCTCCAAGAACCCCACCCACGAGAGGCACCGCCTTATCTCCCTCGTAGGCAGATCGTTGCTCATGGCACGGTAGGTTCGCACAGTTAGTTACAAGAATCGAGACACGATGACGCCGGCGGCAGGGTATGTCCTCCTATTCACCGAAGCTCGTGGAGAAGGTGGGCGTTCTCGGAAGCTCGCTTCCTCCCCCGTTCGACCGTTTGCGCGGTGGCCGTGGCGGGGTAAGAACGTCGCCGTCGGGTTAAGCGTAGAAGGGGAGGGGCGCCACCGTGAACGATCCGCACGGCCAGGAGCAGCGCACGGAGTCGGCGATCAAGGTCAGGCAGGTCACCGACGTCCACGCCAACTGGAGCCACCAGGGGCAGCTCGAGGACGGCAAGATCTCCTACCAGCTCATCCTCGACGACGGCGCCCAAGAGACCGTAATCATGCCCACCGTCCAAGACGCGAAGGTCTTGAGGGACCTCTTCGACGACGCCGACACCGTCTACTGGGACACCGAGCGCGAGGTCCTCATCTTCGGCAAGATCGCCTGAGGCGCACGTCCGGTGGGGTTGGGACCACCGACCTCGGCCCTTCTTGGCCTTATTCACCCAACCGCGTAGAAGAGGGGTTCTCGGAAGTTCGCACGACCCCCTATCCGCGACCGCTCGCGTGTACTCCTCCCGCCCCCGGGGTAGGAAACGGGGGGCGGGAAGCCCCAAGGTAAAGGAGCCGGGAGCATGGTGGATCGAAGACACCAACGCGACGTCAACGAGGCGGCGGCGAGGTTCGCCGAAACCCTCGCCGAGTCCTACAGGATCGTCTACGAGCAGGCCGCCGACGCCCAACAGCGCCAAGGGCGCCTCGCCCAAGAGTTCTCCGAGCGGGTGATGGACCACCTCAGGGAGCAGGCCGAGAGCGGGCGGGCCACCTCCGAGCGGCTGACCGACCAGGCCAGGAGGCAGCAGGAGGCCGGCCAGGCGTTCGCGCAGGAGTCGGCGAAGGCCTACATGGACTTCCTGAACACCGCCTTCTCCCAGTACCGGGAGGGCACACAACGGGCCGCGGGGGGCGCCCGGGAAGGCGCGCGCACCCTCTCCGAGACGACCGCGGGCCTGCTGGGCACCGCGACCGGGGCGGCGGGCACGGCGGCGGGCGCGGCGGCGGACGCGACGCGGGAGACCGCAGACATCGCCTCGGGGCGACCGCCGATCGAGGGCTACGACGAGATGAACGTGGAGGAAATCACGGGGCGGCTGGATAGCCTCTCGGAAGCGGAGCTGAGGCGGACGCGCAACTACGAGCAGGGCAACAAGAACCGGCAGACCCTCATCGCGGAGATGGACCGCAGGCTGGAGGCTTCCTCCTAGGGGTCCCGCGAGCCGGGGGCCTAGAAGGGTACCAACGGCCCGTAAGGGCACGAAGCACGGGAGGCAAAGCCGAGTGGACGACCAACAGCAGCAGAGGATAAACAAGGTGGCC
>DATACV010000461.1:0-2687 GCA_036258875.1 Rubrobacteraceae bacterium | reverse complement strand
AGCCTGGTTTGGGCCTTGCCCATGCCGCCGACGAGCGGCACCACCTTCTTGCAGCGGAACGACCGGACCGGCGTCGCGTCGGCGAGCGCGCGCATCGAGACGCCCCACGATACCCCGAGCACTGTCTCGGGGGTAGAGAGGCGCGCGAGGAGCGCCGCTCCTGCGCGCCCGGCGGAGAGCTCCGTGGTAGCGCGGTCCTCGCTCGTGGCCACCACGACGGCCTCGCGCAAGCCGTAGCGGTCCTCGAGGGCTATCTCGAGGGGCACGAGATCGTCGGCGGGCTCTGCGAGCTCTATCTTGACAAGGCCCCGCTCCTTGCCCTCGGTTATGAGCTTCGAGACCTTGGGGCGGGAGAAGCCCATGCGGGCGCCGACCTCCGCCTGGGTGAGGTCGTGCTCGTAGTAGAGCCTGAGGACCTTCATGATGAGGTAGTCCTCGTCCGAGAGGTTACGGTCGTCTACCGGGTAGCGCGTAGTCATCCCCCTGGTCGCTCACTCTACGAGGGCCGCGTCCTGGAGCCGGCGGAGGTTCACCACGAAGGAGTCCTCCGGTAGCTCCACCCCGGCCCGGGGTACGACGCTCCCCTTGGGCACCGGTCGCGTGGTGCGCGCCCCGGCTGCGAGGCCGATGGGGAGCATCTCCCTCGCCTCCGAGACCGGGTAGACGGTACCGTAGTAGTCCGCGCCGCCTATGCCGCCGAGCTTCTCGCCGGCGTCCAGGTCACGCTTCGCCACGGCCACTACCTCGGCCGTGGGTCTCTCCCCCGAGATGATGGCGGGCTCGCCATAGATGACGGCCCTGGCAACAGAGAGCGGGGTCTCCAGGCTTGTGAGGTGGTAGGGGCGGTAGAACACGTGGTTCGGGCCCGCCCCCATCCCCAGGTACTCCAGGGTCTCCTGCACCGGCCCCTCGTGCGAGCGCACCACGACGAACACGCCAGGGGCGACCCCGCGTACGTAGTCCACGGTGGAGTAGCTAGAGAGGATGCCGCCCTCCTTCTGCAGGCTGAAGATCTCGCCGAGGCGCCGAGGGTCGGTCTCCGCGGGACCGTGCATGCCGGGGACGTCGGGGACGAAGCCGATGGCGTTCGCCACCGTCGCCATCTCGACCATGGTCTTGGTGCCGTCAACGAAGGCGGCGAGCATCTTCGGGTTCATGTTCTTGCGGGCTGCCTCCTCGGCTACCGACTCCGGGGTGGCCGTGAGGTCGAGCGGGTTGTTCTTGCCCTTCCCGGCGAGGACTACCTCGAAGCCCATCGAGCGGGCGAAGTCGTAGAGCTCCATGATCGCGGCCGGCTCGTCGCCCGCCGAGCCGGTGTAGACCACGCCCGCGCTACGGGCCATGCGGGCCAGGATCGCCCCGATGGTCGCGTCGGTCTCGGCGTTGAGCATGACCACGTGCTTGCCCTCCTGGATGGCCTCGTAGGCCACCCTGGCGCCGACCTCCGTGACGCCGGTCGCCTCCACCACGACGTCGACCGCCTCCGAGCGGGCGAGCTCCGCGGCGTCGTGGGTTACGGCGGGACGGCCGGGGTGGCCGTTCAGGCCCTCGACCGGGTCGAGACCGACCTCGCGGAAGGCGTCCATGCCTCGCTGCGGGTCGACGTCGGCGACGGCCACCGTCTCCATGCCGGGGATACCGGCCACCTGGGCGATAAAACCGCGGCCCATCTGGCCGGCGCCGACGAGCCCGACCCGGATCGGGGCACCCTCCCGCTCGAGGGCCTCCAGCTTGTTCCTAAGACTCACGGGCGTCTCCCTCCAGGTCTGGGGGTGGCGGTCATCCCGCCGCCCTTATCTCGAGCCGCGCGCCGGGCCGGATCACCTCGCCCAGGCTATCGACCCCCGATCCCTCCAGGTGGATCTGGCCGGGCAGCTCGGGCTCCCGGGCGCCGTCGAACTTGAAGACCGCGTGCCCGAGATCCTGGACGTTCTGCCAGGCCTTGTAGCCGATCGCGGTTATGCGGAACTCGTGGCCCTCGATCTCGAGCACGTCTCCGGGCTCCGGCGCCTCTTCGCGCCGGGTGGTGGGGTCGTGCAGCACCGCTATCTCGGCAAGCTCCGGGGGGGCTCCCGTCTCGAACAGGATCAGGAGCCCCGCCTCCAGGAACTCCGCGACCTCGGGCCCGATCTCCTTGACCTCCGTCAGGTAGATGGGTTCAGTCACGGCAGCACCTACGCGTAGAGCCCGAAGGAGAGGAGCCAGCCGATGATGACCGCTATGGGGCCGGTGATCTGGCGGCTAAAGAGGACAGCCGGGACCCCGATCTCCACGGTCTTGGGCTTGGCCTCGCCCAGGGCCAGTCCCACGGGCACGAAGTCGCAGCCGACCTGCACGTTGTAGGCGAAGAGCGCCGGCAGGGCGTACTGCGGGTCTATGGCGCCGCGCCCGATCTGGTCCCCGATGAGCACCCCGATGACCTGCGCGATGACCGCGCCGGGTCCGAGAACCGGGGAGAGGAAGGGCAGACCCACGATCACGCTGAGGATCAAGAGCCCTACCAGGTTGTTCGCGAGCGGGGCGAGGGTGTTGGCGATGAGGTCGCCGAGGCCCGTGGCGGTGATGATGCCGATGAGCATCGTCACGAACGCCATGAACGGCAGGACGTTCCTTATGACCGTGTCTATGGACTGGCGGCCGCTCTGGAAGAGTATCCCGACGACGCCGCCCATGCCGCGCCCGAACCT
>DATACV010000460.1:0-1915 GCA_036258875.1 Rubrobacteraceae bacterium | reverse complement strand
CAGGAGGCCAGCCCCACCTTCGTCGCCGCGTGCCCGTCGGACAGGACGAGAAAGGCCCCGGCCAGTAGCGCGATACAAAACAGTTGCGAGAGTCTAAGCTTCACGCATCCCCCTCCGTCTGCGTTAGCTGATAGGGCGTTTTGCGCCCGGTTCTAAACAAACACGGGCCGAAAGTATTGGCGCTCGAAAATAGCATTTCAAGGCCTTTTTCGCCGTTATCACGGCGTGATCACAGGGCTACCAACGGGCATACTGCCACCCTCTTCGCCGTTCTTCCCATGCCATGGCGGAGATGCTCCGTGGGGCCCATCGGTGAGGTTGGGGAACGGTCTCGCCGAAAATATTCGCGCGATAATCCGGCGGAGGCCGATGGGCTACCCTACGGGGCTACCGCTCCGCCTCGCGGTCCAGGACGGCGACCGTTTCGTCGTAGAACTTGCGGGCGCTCTCGTGGCTGTCGCCGATGCAGACGGTACCTAGCTTGCCGTACTGGGAGAGCGCCCCGATCAGGTGGAAGACGACCCCCTGCTGGGAGGCGCCGTCGAAGTGGAGGCCGTTGTTCACCACGATGTCTATGAGGTCGTCGGGGGTGAGGCCCTTGTAGGCGGGGCTCTGGAGGTTGTCCGAGGCGTAGTAGTAGCACGGCTTCGCCGTGGGGGTGCAGTAGGTTCCGTCGCTCGGGTCGTAGGAGCCGTCGGTGAGGAAGCGCAGCATCAGGTACGGGTGCGTCGTGCCGCCCTTCCTCAGGTTGATCTCGATGGCGCGGTGATCCCAGCCGTCCTCTCGTTTGACGGAGATGAAGTCGATGGCGAAGCGGCCCAGGGCCCCCCGCTCCCTGAGCACCCTCCCGACCTCTTGTCCGGCGTCCGTGATGTCCAGGCTGTACGCCTCGTCGGCTGGGAAGGAGCTGCCAAGGAAGATCTGTCCCGTCGGCCCCCCGAGGACCTGGTCGTGGGTCGAGACGACGGCCGCCTCACCCAGCGGGTTTATGCGGCACTGCACGGAAGGGGAACGCACCTCTCTCCCCTCGACCCAGCACTCCACGATCCCGCCCATCTCCCCGAACTTGTGGCAGTAGCGCTCCCAGCTCTCGTCCTTCGCCTCGAACTTGATGCGCCCCGGCAGCTCGTCCCTGACCCAACGCTCGAGATCCCTTCCCTCCGGCGCGCCCTCGTAGTTGAAGACCGCGTTCCCCTCTCCCGAGAACCCCTCGTCCAGCTTCACCGCGACGCGCCGGAGGGAAGGGTCGCGCCGCTTGAGCTCGACGACGGCCTCTGCGATGTCATCAGCGTCGCGCAGGTGCTCGAACCCGTCCGGGAGCGGGACGCCCGCCTCCCGGAAGACCTCCCGGCCCCCGCTCTTGGTGCCGAGGCCGTTCAGCTCGGGGTCGTTCCCGTAGAGCGGGATGTCCAGCCGCACCGCGAGGCTCCGCTCCAGCGCCGTGCTGTTGAAGCAGCTCAGGTGGGCAGATTCCGGATCGGCGATGGCGGCCCGGATACGCTCCACGAGGCGCGGCCGGTCGAGGATCTTCTTCGTCAGCGGCTCGTCCGAGGAGTCGTGGCAGCTCAGGAGCGTCAGCCGGCTGCGGGCGTGGCGCAGCGGGACGCCGGGGAGGAGATGCAGGTAGTAGTCCACTATCGCGTTCGGGACCTGCTGGCTCGTCACGAAGACCAGGTGCGTGCGCGGCATGCGCAGCAGCATCAGCATGCACAGGAGCCGCTCCTCGTAGTGGTGCACGCCCGGGATCTTCGCCAGCTCCTCGAGATCGAGCGTCAGGCTCGGGACCACCACAACCGTCTGCGGGCTGCGGGGGTCGGCGACCAGGCGCTCGGCCAGAGGTTTCAGCCGCTCCTGGATCTGCGCGAAGCGCCGGAGCTCCTCGGCAGAGCCCGGCTCGGGCACACCCGCTACCGGC
>DATACV010000459.1:0-2916 GCA_036258875.1 Rubrobacteraceae bacterium | reverse complement strand
ACCATACCCGACCCGTCGGAGGCCGTCGTGGCGCTCCTCATCTTCGCTGCTGGCACCGCCGTCTCGATGGCCCTGCTCTCGACTGCCTTCGGGCTCGCGATAGCGGCGGGCCCGGTAGCCAGGAACTTCGAGCGGCTCGCCCCGGTGCTGGGGGTGCTCGCCGCCGCCTTCGGGTTCTGGTACGCCCTCGGCGCCCTGGGGGTCGTGGCGTACCCGTTCTAGAGCGGTTTGCGGAGGTTCGCGCCTTTGACGGACCCAGGCTTTCAGGTTCTGAGGCTCCAAGGCTTTGAGGTGTCGGGTCGAGGGGTTGCCGCCAGTGGCCCAACCCCCATACCCTACTAACCTGAGAACCTGTACACCTAAAAGCCTCAAAACCTTCAGGCCCTTCCTCTCCGCAAACCACTCTCAGATCTGTAGAGGTGGCTAGCCGGCGCGTTCGGCCTGGTTGGAGATCTCCGCGGCACGCCGCTTCAACGCCGCCCTCAACTCCGAGGGTGCCCTCACAACGAACGGGCAGTCGAGGCCCGAGAGCACGCGCGCCATCCAGTCGAGGTCGGAGGTCGAGGAGCGCAGGAGCACGCCTCCGGGCGTCTCCTGGAGCGCGGTGCCGATGAGGGGCAGCTGCTGGCGCGCCTCCCCGATGGTCGTCTCGAGCAGCACCTCGACGGACCAGCGATCCTCGCGCATGGTCGCTAGCGACTCGAGCACCAGCTCCGGCGTGTCGAAGCCGGGCGGACGCTCGAAGGTCTCAGGCAGCGCCTCGGCCTCCAGCACCCTGTCCAGCCTGAAGAGGCGCCTGCCCCTCCTGAGGTGGCAGTAGCCGACCGTGTACCAGTAGCCCTCTTTGTGGATCACGGCGTACGGGTCTACCTCCCGCTCGGTCTCCTCGGAGGGGTAGGAACGGTAACGCATCCTTACCCGCCTCCGCCCCCGCACGGCCTCGCTCAAAGTGACGACGGTCTGGCCTGCGGGAAGATGCGGCGGAGAGGTTATCGCCGGCACCACGGTCTCCTCGAAGATCCGCACCCGCTCGCGCAGGGACTCGGGCATCACCCGCTCCAGCTTCGCGAGCGCCCCCTCGACCGCCGGGGCTGCCCCCGAGAGGCCGAGCCTGCGGGCCGAGAGCAGGCCGAGGGCCAGCGCGAGCGCCTCCTCGTCGGTGAACATCATCGGCGGCAACTTGAACCCGGGCCTTAAAGTGTAGGAACCGTACCTGCCGCGCTCGGACTCAACGGGCACGCCCATCTCCTTGAGCATCGCCACGTAGCGGCGCACCGTGCGCTCCCCGACCTCCAGCCGCCGCGCGAGCTCCGTCCCCGTCATCCTTCCGCGCGCCTGCAACAGCTCCAGCATCGAGAGCAACCTCGTCGTCGGCCTGTAGCCGTACACCCTCTCCCTAACCTCCCGGAAAACCTAGCGGATCCTGGCCATACAGGAACAATTATGACCTGTTTGCCCGGTACTCTCACGCGGTAGGCGAGAGAGGGAGAACGGCGGCGTGCACGGAGAATGGTCGGTCGAGTTCGTAAGGGACAGGAACGCCCGGCTGCTCGAGGAGGCCGCGGAGCGGAGGCTGGCGCGGCTGGCCTCCAGGGCGGAGAGGCCCTCGCTGCGGGCGCGGGCGGCGCGGCGGCTCTTCGGGTTCGCGGTTGCCCTGGAGCGGGAGGAGACCTGGCGCGTGGTGTGGGAGAGGCTGGAGGCGCCAAGGCACCCGTGAGGTCGTCGGCATCGCGCTCCGGCGCGCGCCGGCGTCTGGCGCTCTTCCTGTTGTGCCTGGCCTCCTTCATGGCGGTGGTCAACGACACCATCGTCACCATCGCGCTGTCCTCGATAAGGCGGGACCTCGGCTTCTCGGGAGCGGACGTGCAGTGGATCTTCAACGGCTACATGCTCGCCTTCGGCGGGCTCCTGATCCTGTCCGGGCGCGCCGCCGACCTGTGGGGCAGGCGACGCATGTTCGTGGGCGGACTGGCCCTGTTCGGCGTCGCTTCTCTGTTCGGAGGGCTCGCCCCCTCCCCGGGGACCCTGATCTGCGCTCGCGTCCTCCAGGGCCTCGGCGCGGCGGCGTTCGTGCCGGCCTCGCTCTCGCTGCTCACGGCCACCTTCGCCGAGGGCGAGCAGCGCAACCGAGCCATCGGCGTCTACGGCGCGATGGCGTCCCTCGGGTTCGTGGTAGGCATGGTGGGCGGCGGGTGGATAACCGAGTTCCTCGGTTGGCGGTGGGTCTTCTTCGTCAACGTGCCCGTCGCCCTCGCCGCGCTGCTGGCCGCCCCGGCGGCCGTAACCGAGAGCCGCGACGAGGGCGCCCCGCGGGCCCTGGACCTCTCCGGAGCGGTGACCGCCACCCTGGGGCTTACGTCGCTCATCTACGCGGTCTCGGAGATACCGGATAGCGGCTGGGTTTCGCCCGCGACGCTCGGTTTCGGCGGCCTGGGAGCCCTGCTGCTGGCCCTCTTCATACTGGCCGAGCGCCGCTCACCCGCGCCGCTGGTGCCGCTCGAAGCGTTCCGGGAGCGTGCCCTGGTCGGTCCGAACGCGGGCATCTTCCTGCAATCCATGGTCGGTCTGCCGTGGCTCTACGTGCTGACGCTCTACCTGCAGGACGCGCTCGGTCACACACCGCTGCAGGCCGGGCTGCTCTTCCTGCCGATGACCCTCACCGGGGTAGTCGCGGCCCCCCTGGCCGGCAGGCTCGTCACGAGGCTCGGCGCGAGGGCGACGGCGGCTTCGGGCCTCGCGCTCTCGGCGGTGGGACTCCTCCTCACGGCAAGCATGTCGTCCGGGGGCGGCTTTACCCTTGTTCTCTCGGGCATGGTGGTCGGGGAGGCCGGCTTCATAATCTGCAACACCGCCCTCACGATCGCAGGAAGCGGCGGTGCCGGCGAGGACCGGAAGGGTCTCTCCGCCGGTCTGCTG